>CANHBU010000009.1 GCA_947458345.1 Comamonadaceae bacterium | reverse complement strand
GCTGGCTTGCGCCCTGTGGGCCGCAACTGGCGCCGCTTCGCATGCGGCCGAGCTCAGTGCTGAAGAAAGGCTGCAGGCGGTTCGCCACGCTTTGGCGCAGGAGGCGCTGCGCGGTGCCACCCAGGTGCGCACCACCGCCTGGATCGATGCCCAGGGTTCATTGCGCGAGTCCAGCAGTTTTCGCTCGGGCATGCAGGTGCGCGGCGTGCGCGTGGTGGGTTATTCGCGCGATGCGCAGGGCCAGCCGCAGGCGCGGCTGCAGCTTCAGGGCGCGCAAGATTTGGTTAAGTCCGATGCCGCAGCCCCGCCGGCAGCGCCTTGCCGCAAGAGCGATACCCTGCGCCACGTGCTGGGCTTGGAAGTGCATCTGCGTGGGCGCTGGTCGGTCGACGACGAGCATTTGCAGCGCGAAGCGGTGCAGCTCATGGGCGTGGCCTGGCGTGGCGCGGCCGATGGGCGCTGGCAGCTGATCGACGTGGCGGCGGGGCAGGCTGCCAGCTCGTCGCTTTATGAGCGGCTTTTGACCGGCTCGGCTGCCGCTTCGGCTTCGCTTAACTGGCGTTTGCTGCTGAGCCTGGAGACGGTGCCGGCGGTGCCCGCGCGCAGCTGGCTGCCATGGCCTTCGAGCGAGCCGACCTGGGTGCGCCTGAGCTTGACGCTGCAGTCGTCCCGCGAAGCGACGCCCGCTTTGCAGCGCACGGTCGATCTGCCCTTGTTGGCGCAAGAGCGCTCCTGGGCGCCGCCACGATTGCAAGCGGTCAGTCGCAGCCAGCTGCAGGCGCTGGTGCAGGATTGGTCCAGGGCCATCGGCGAGCGGCTCGCTTGCGAGCCGGTGGGCGTACAGGTTTTGCATGCCGCTGGTGAGCAGGTTCACATCGACCAAGGCAGTCTGGCTGGGGTGCAGGCGGGCGACGAGTGGCTGGTGTCCGACCGTCGCCGCTGGCCGGCGCAGGTGCTGGAGTCGGACGCGCCGCTGGCGCTGGTGCTCGCCCGGGTTGAGCAGGTTTCGGCGCACCAGGCGCAGCTGCGGGTGCTGGCTGGGCCCTCGGCCGCGGTCAAGCCGCAGTGGCAGGCTTGGCAGATGCAGTCGCGTTGAAAGTCGCGCTAAGAGTCGCGTAAAGAGTCGCGTAAAGAGTCGCGTAAAGAGTCGAGCTAGGAGTCGCCCTAAGGCCAGGCCGGGCCTGGCCGAGCCGGCGTACATTTCGATTGAGATCCAAGGAGTTCCGCATGAACCGTTACCGCCTTCCCATGAGCCTGCCCTGTGTGCGCGTTGGCTTGGGCGCTGTCCTGCTCGGTGCGCTGGTTCATGCCGCGCTGGCTGCGGGGCCTTCGCATGGTCCATCCCCTGCCTCCTCACACGCGCCGTCCTATGCGCCGCCCCACGCGCAGTCACATGCCCACTCCCCAGCGGCCAGCCCCCATGCCGCCCGGGTGTATGTGACGGTGGCTGGCGACACGCTCGATCGGGTGATCCGAAAGACCATGGCGGACAGCCCGCTCAAGGACGATTTGCTGCGCCAGGCCTTTATTGCGGCCAATCCCAAGGCTTTTGCAGCCGGGCGCAACAGTCGGCTCAGGGTCGGCACCGAGCTCAAGCTGCCCGAGACAAACGCGCTGCTGCGCGACATTTTGCTGCCCCTGCTGTCGCCCACCGAGGTGGGCTCGTATTTTCCGCCGCCCCCGACCACGGCCGAAGAGCGCCGGCGCTGGGTGCGCTACCCTTGAGGCGGCCCGTTTGCGGCCGCCGCAAGGGCTTGTGATGAATCAATTGCTTGTGCCTCGCGGGCCTCAGAGCCCGCGCGTGTTGCTGCCTCTGCTGCGGCCGGCCGCCCCGTGATTGCGCCGGCCGACCTCACGCAACTGCCCGGTCGGTCCAATCCGATCTATCTGGAGGGCAGGATCCTGCCCTTGACGGTGGCGCAGGCGCGCGCGCTCGATCTGCGCGACGGACAAATCGTGGAGGCCATGGTGCGCTCGCGCGGCGGGGACGACCTGGCCCTGCTCATGCGCGGCAAGCAGCTCGATCTGCCGCGGCTGCCGCTGACCGCCGGCTGGCTGCCCGGCCAGACGGTGCGCTTGCAGGTGCACATGAGCCCGTCCGGGCTGGGACTGCATCCCATGGCCGATACGGGCTTGGCGCTGGCCGGCACCCCTTTTTTTTCGCGCGTGGGCAATCTGCTGTTTCGCCCGCCCGGGCTCGAACAGCTGGGCCAGCTGTTCAAGCCTGGCGTGCTCGATGCCTTGCTGCAGGCCACGGGTCGCGGCGAGCTGATGGCCCAGTGGCGCGGCATGCAACTGAATATGGCCCAGCTCAATCCGCAGGCGCTGGCGCAGGCGATGAGCCGCGCCATGGTCGGCGCCATGGGCTCCGAGCCCTGGCTCACCCGTGGTCTGCAGCCGCCGGCCGACGATCCCAAGCAACTGCTGCGCAAGCTCATGGCCGCCCTGTCTCGCGACGAGGACGGCGATGCGCCAGAGTCGATCGGCAAGCTGTCGCAGGCGATCGATGACCTCGAGTCGTCTCAGGTGCAGGCGGTGCAGGCTCAGGCTCAAAAAGAGGTGCTGATCAGCTTTGTGCTGCCCTTTGTCGATGCCGACCCAATCGAGCTGCAGTTTCGGCAGGCGCCGCAAAAAGAAGGCCAGGAGCGCCCGCCGCTGACCGTCAATGTGCATTCGCGCAGCGAGGACTTGGGCGAGGTCTGGCTCAAGACCCAGTTGAACGGCCTGGAGCGCGTCGAGCTGACCATGTGGGCCTTGCGCGAGGGCGTGGTCGAGCAGGCCCGTCAGCGCTCGGGCGAGCTGGGCGCGCAGCTGGCGCAGGCGGGCCTGGCGATGCAGTCCTTTCAGGTGATCCACGGCGCGCGCCCGCTGGGCAACGCCGACTGGGTGCCCTCGGGCCGCGGTCTGGTCATCGACATTCGCGCCTAAGAGATGCCCGCCATGAAACCGCGCAAGCAGGCCGTCGCCCTTGAATACGGCATGAACGATGTGCCGGTGGTCATCGCCAAGGGCGACGAGCATCTGGCCGAGCGACTGATCGAAGAGGCGCGCCGCCAAGGCGTCTATGTCACGCAGGACCCGCAGTTGCTGGCCTTGCTTGGCCGACTTAACGTCGACGATGAAATCCCGCCCGAGCTCTACACCGCGGTGGCGGTGATCCTGTCCTGGGTTTATTGGCTCAAGGGCATGCGCCCCGGCGACGAAAAGCGCGGTGGGGCAGGGGGCGTGGACGAGGCGGCCTGAGTCGCCCTTGTCAAAATCTTTGTCGTTTCTGGATGCACTGCGGTAAAGTCTGCCCTTTGTGATCGGCTCGATCACCTCTATACCCCCCCCACAAGGAAAGCCATGTTCGAACAAGTTGTCCCGGTCAATAAAGAGCGCCACGCCAACAAAAAGGTCAAGCCCAGCAGCGATTTCCGCTTCGCCTCGGGTTTTCACATTGCCTACGTGACCACGCACGAATTTGCGCGCGCAGCGGCCATCTACCCGGTGGTCTTTCTCGAAGACAAGCAAAACGACAGCTACCGCCCGGTGGCGCTGCTGGGGCTGGACGCGGGTGAGAACCTGTTCGTCGACGAGCAGGGTCAGTGGTCAGGCTCCTACATTCCGGCCATCATTCGGCGCTATCCTTTTGCGCTGGTCAAGGCCACCGATGCCGACCAGTACATCGTCTGCGTCGACGAAGCCAGTGCCTTGCTCGATGACAGCGAAGGCGCGGCGCTGTTTGACGAGTCGGGCCAGCCGACCCAGGTGATCGAGAACGTCAAGCGCTATCTCGGTGAGTTGCAGCAGATGGATCAGATCACCAGCGAGTTTTCTAGCTTTTTGGTGCAAAACAACCTGCTCACGCCGCTGAACATGCGGGTCAACGCGGCCAACCAGGTGCGCAACATCACGGGCTGCTATGTGATCAACGAGGAGCGTCTGAACAATTTCTCGGACGCCAAGTTCCTCGAGGTCCGCCAAAAAGGCTACCTGCCAGCGATGTATTCGCACCTGATTTCGCTGTCGCAAATCGAGCGACTGGCCAGCTTGAAAAAGCCGGCAGCAGCCTAAGCACCGGCGGGCCGGGGGGAGGCCTGAAGGCGCCTTAGGCGTCGTGGTAGCCGCGGCCTTTGTTAAAGCGCGAGACCTTGCCGAGCCGGTCGTAGACCTCGACCGAGGCGGTGGGGTTGCCCGCTTGCAAGCTGCTCAGGGCGCCCCGTATGGCCTCGAGCTTGCGGTCGATCAGCACCGAGTTGCGGCGATGGGCATCGCGCCCGCGCAGCAGGCTGTCGTGCAGACCTGCCCATTGCGGCTGGTCTTGCAGGTCCTGGGCGGGCGGGCAAAGGCGGGAAAGCTCGGCCAGCAGCTCGGACTTGCCGGGCTGCAGCGATTCAAAGTCTTCGAGTTTTTGGTCTTGTAGCGCGCGAAATTCCTGCTCGAGCACCTGCTCGAGCTCATGCGCGAGCGTCAAAAGGCGTGCTGCGGCCGTGGGGTCACTCACGGATCATGCGTTCGATGGCAACAAAGCTTTCGGCGATGCGCCTCGAATCGAGCGGGTACTGGCCTTGGGAAATGGCCTGCTTGATCGCCTCGACCTTGGCGCGATCGAAATCGGGCTCGGCCATGGCTTTTTGAGAAATATTGCTTAGTGCCACCGTGTCTTCCCCCCGGCTGGCCGGCGCAGAACGCTCGCTGCCCCCGGTCGACCCGGTCGACCCGGTCGAGCTGGTGCTCTGCGAAGTCGACGATTTCTTGACCTTGTCGGCACTGCTGCGCACAGTGTTGTCTGACAGGTTTTGTCTTCCATACTGTGAAATTGCATCGGTCATGGGGGGATCTCTTTCTGGTTGAGGGTCTGACTTTACCCTTTGACGCCTTTGATATCGGACCGTCTGGCCGAAACTTTAGGCGTTTTTTTAAAAAATCAGCCTACAAACCCTTCAAAGCGTTCGGTCCTGTCACCACACCTGAGATAAGTCGACCCGACTCCGGGTTTTTTAAGCGGATTTGCTCACCCAGATGCCCATCTTGTTGGGCCTCGACCCTGACCGTGATCTGAAAACTGCCGTTTTGGCCGACGGTGAGCATGGCCAACTGGCCTTTGCGGACCATCAGGCTGCGCTTGATGTCGTAACTGCGCAACACTGTGCCGGCGGGAAGGTCGCGCACGGCCTCCGCCCGCGCCACATCCTTGAGCGAGCCGATGGCCAGGGGATCGAGTCCCAAGGCCGGCTTTTGCACCTCTTCGAGCATGCTGGCATCGAGCTCGCTGCCGCGCGGCAGCAAGCGCTTGGCCACGACGACGGTCTTCATCGGCGGCTGCAGCGTGACCGCGGCGCTTGCGCGCCCGGGCGCCGGTACGGCAGGTCCATTGGGGTTTAACGCGGGTCGGGCCTGGGCGACGGGCAGGTTGTTCAGACGCAAAAACAGCTGCCAGGCGGTGGGCCCGCCGCAGCGCACCCGTACGGTCTCGCGCGAGCTGCTAAAGGGGTAGTCAAACTGCAGCGGCTCCTGGCAGGGGGCGATGCGCACCCGGCTGTCGAGCGCCGCAAAGCGGACCTGATCGGCCGGCAGTTGTTCCCGGGCCATCACCCACTGCCGCGCTTGCGCGAACAGCGGCTCGTGGTCCGCTGTGGGCAAGGCGCCAGACGCTGGGCCTGCGGGCGCGGTGGGGGTGGTCGGGGCGAAGGCGGTCGGGATGGCGGTTGGTATGGCGGTTGGTATGGCGGTTGGTATGGCGGTTGGTATGGCGGTCGGGATGGTGGTCGGTACGGCCGAGGCGGTCGCCAGGGCTGCCGGGGCAGGCCGGTTCATCGCCGAAGCAGAACCGGTACCCAGGGATCCGCCAGCGCCAACCTGGGCCAGGGCGGGAAGCGCCAAGACCCACAGGCCAAGCCACAGGGACGTGCGGGCTGCCCAGCGGGTGTTCAGCGGTCTGGTCGATTGAGGCAGGGCCATGGTCATATAAGAGGGTAGGGGTGTGGGCGGGCCGACACCCCGGGTTTGGGATGGCCTTGATATGCAAGATCGAGACCAGTCCAAGGCGCACGCCGTGCAGCGCCGCCGTGGCTTGCCGCAGCAGCTCGCGTGAAAGCCTGGCCGATCCATCAGATCCATCAGATCCATCAGATCCATCAGATCCATCAGATCCATCAGATCCATGGGCCGGGTCTTGTGAAGGATTGGCCCTCTTGAGTGCTTCGCGCCGGGCCGGCAGTGCCGGGCGGCAAGGTGTTGCCGGTGCTTGCCGGCGGCAAGGACCTGCCTTGCCGCTGTGGGGGCTTGCAGGCCGGGTTTGGTGGCGGAAAACAGATGGCACGGGTTTTGCGGTCTAGCGCTTGAAGCCGCATTTCGTCCGGCTGGGTTGTCGGGAAACCGGCAAGTGTTGAACGTGGTCACCACCACCCTTATCGAAGGACCTTGAAGACATGAACTTCATCGACAAAGCCCTCGACATCCATGCGCGGGCGCTTGATGTGCGCAGCCGCCGGATGGAGGTGCTCGCACGCAACATTGCCAATGCCGACACCCCGCATTTCAAGGCGCGCGATGTCGACTTTCGCTCGGTCCTGAGCAACGCCCGGCACGAGCCGATGGTGGCCACGCGCAAGGGGCACGTCGACAGTGCGGTCCAGGACAACTCCGATGGCATGCGCTACCGCATTCCGTTTAACGCGGCCTTTGACGGCAACACGGTCGAACTCAATATTGAGCAGGCGCAATACGGCAAGGCCGCTGGCGATTACCAGGCGACGCTGCAATTTTTGGAACAGCGTGTGAGCTCCATACGCCGGGCCTTGAAGGGGGAATGATCCATGGCCATTGACAACATTTTCGGTATCGCCGGCTCGGCCCTCAACGCCCAGATGGCCCGCATGAACGCCACAGCATCCAACCTGGCCAACGCCAGCACGGTCGCCGGCAACGAGCAGGAGGCCTTTCGGGCCAAGCGCACCGTGTTCAAAGCGGTGCTCGAGGAGCAAAAGCAGACGCCGCGCGACCAGACCTACCAGGGTGGCGTGCGCATCGATGCGCTGATCGACGATCCGGCCCCGATCAAACGCATGTCCGATCCGGGCAATCCCTTGGCTGACAAGGACGGCTATGTCTATATGTCCAACGTCAACGAGATGACCGAGATGGTCGAGATGATGGCCGCTTCGCGCTCCTACCAGAACAACGTTGAAGTCATCAACACGACGCGCCAGCTGATGATGCGCACGATCGACATCACCCGCAGCTAAAGGCACGCATCACCATGCCCACCACCGCCCTGTACACCAACGCCGCGAGCATCAACCCCTCGGCGGCTGCCTCGCGCACCCTGCCGGCCGGCATCAAGAGCTACGAGCAAGAGCTGGCCAAACCCAAGGCCAATGGCACCACCGCCAATCAGCAGGACTTTCTCAAGCTATTTACCACACAGCTGCAGAACCAAAATCCGCTCGACCCGACCAAGAACGAGGCCTTTGTGGCGCAGTTGGCCCAGTTCTCGCAGCTCGAGGCGACGACCAATATGGCCACGCAGCTGTCGGCTTTGACCGCCTCGCTGCAAGGCGATCGCATGATGGCCGGGGCCGCGCTGATCGGCAAAAGCGTGGTGGTGCCAGGCAACAATTTCACCTACACCAAAGACCAGCCGGTGCAGGCCAGCGTCGAGCTGCCCAATGGCGCCGAGGGCGTGCAGATCGATGTGCTCAATGCACAAGGCCAGGCGGTGTTTCAGCAGATTCTCGGCCCGCAGCAGGCCGGCAGCCTGTCACTGACCTGGAGCGGGCAAAGCAGCAACGGCTCGGCAATGCCCGAGGGCAGCTACCGTTTTCGGGTGGCCGCTGTGGCGCAGGGCAAGAACATCGCGCCCACCGTCAGCACCCTGTCGGAGATCCGCAGCATCAGCCAAGACACCACCGGTGAGATGCTGGTTCAGGTGAAAGGTGGCCAGACGCTCAAGCTGGCCGACATCAAACGCATTGGCGGCTGATCAGCCCGAATTTCAATCTATTCAATCGGTTTTCAGGAGTAGCACATGTCCTTTTACACCTCGCTCACGGGTCTGAATTCAGCCACCGCCCAGCTGGCGGTGACCAGCAACAACATCGCCAACGTGGGCACGACCGGTTTCAAGCGCTCGCGTGCCGACTTCGGCGATATTTTTGCGACCTCGCCACTGCAAAAAGCCTCTTCGACCGTCGGTCAGGGTGTGGCGCTCAAGCAGGTGAGCCAGGAATTTAGCCAGGGCAATGTGTCCTTCTCATCGAATGCGCTGGACCTGGCCATCACCGGTGACGGCTTTTTCCCCCTGAAGTCGGCCGACGGTCTGCAGGACATCTACACCCGCAACGGCTCTTTCATGCTCAACGAGCAGTTCAACGTGGTCAACTCCGCTGGCCAACGACTGATGGCGGCAACGGTGGACTCGACCGGTAGCGCCAATGTCAATGAGCGGGTGGTGCTGACCATTCCGCAAAAGACCTCAGGCGAGGCGCGTCAAACCTCGCTGGTGGAGCTTGGCCTGAACTTCCCGGCCGATGCCCAAGTGGTCACCGACCCCTTCAATCGTGCGAATCCGGCCACCTACAACAAGAGCACGGCCATGACTGTGTACGACAACGGCGGTAACGGTTACTTGGCCACCGTCTACTACGTCAAGACCGCCAATGCCAACCAGAGCAGCCCCTTTAACAAGTGGCAGACCTTTGTGTTCGTGGGCGACGACCAGGTCAATGCCTCGCTGGTGCAAGCCACCGACGCGGCGGGCGAGCGGCTCTATGTGAACCAGTACGGACAGATCAAGCCCTTTGGCGAGGTTAAAGACGAGATCACCACGGCCAAGACGCAGCTGATTTCGCTCGACGAGCTCACCGATGTGCGCTCCTCGCAGCCGGCAACGATTGCGAGCACCGAGCCGATCGACACCCAGCAATTTGATCTGACCAACGGCATCAACTTCAAAGACTGGGCGGCGCAGTCGGCCGACAACAAGGCCCTGCTGTCCAAGGTCTTTACCCTGGACGTGGACGGCTCAGACAACCCGATCAAGGTCGACCTGAGCTACCTGGCCGACCTCAACCAGAAGCTCA
This sequence comes from Comamonadaceae bacterium, assembly GCA_947458345.1. Taxonomy (GTDB): domain Bacteria; phylum Pseudomonadota; class Gammaproteobacteria; order Burkholderiales; family Burkholderiaceae_C; genus Polaromonas. The sequence goes on along the minus strand of CANHBU010000009.1, from coordinate 5,572 downwards.
CGGGCAACCAGGTGGCAACAGAGCTGACCAGCTACCTCAACCGCGCCTTTGGCGACGAGGCCTACTTCAACCTCAACCTGGCGGCCAACCGCGAGGTGTCGATTCGCACCAGCCGCGTGGTCGATACCGCAGGCGCGCCCAAGGCCATCAATGTGCAACTCGTGCAAGGCGATTTCACGCTGCCCGCTGGCACCACCTTCGACTGGAGCAAGCTGAGCATCGAGCAGGTCACCGCGGCGCTGCAGAAAAACATGGACAACAACACCGAGCTCAAAGCCGGTGGCAGCAACACCGTCAAGGTGGCTTACGACTACAACCTGCGCACCTTCAAGTTCACCGACGGCACCAGCAGTGTGAGCATCGCTCAGGGCGCAGCCGGCCGAAACGAGGTCTTTGGTCTGGGCACCACACCGGTGGAGATGGCCGAGGACGGCTCCAACAGCCTGCAAATCATTCCCAACGGCAGCATGATCCGGCCGGCCAACGAACAGCGCTATGGCATCAAGGTCAGCTTTGATGCGAGCAACAAGACGTTTTCGGTCAAGTCCGGCACCACCGGCGACGAGGCCGCCATCAAGCTCACGCTCGACCGCGACACGGCCGCCGGCAATGCCTCTTTGGGTGAGAAGCTTTTTGGATTCAAGGACTCTGAGGTCGCCACGTCGAGCGTGGCCCTGCGGGGTATCGCATCGGCCCCGGCGGTCGCCTATGGTGGTACCCCAACGATCAACGTAACCAACAACTTTGCGGTGGACAACACCAACAACCGCTTTGTGGTCACGGTCGATGGCGTCAAGGGCACGGTGGTCATCCCCACCGGCAACGACTACTCGGTCGAATCGTTTGCGGCGGCCTTGCAAAAAGGCATCAACTCGATGGCCAACAACACCAACGGCGTGCCCGAGACGGTCAACGGCGTGCGAGTGGGCTACGACTACGCACGCAACCGCTTTGTGTTTACCACCGGTACCACCTCGTCGGATTCCTTCATCAAGATTTCGGGCCAGCCCACCTGGGGCCTGGAGCAGGTCGAGGCCGGTCGTGGCCAGACGTCTACCTGGATCAAGCCCACCCAGCACGCCGATCTGGTGGGCGCGCAGATGGTGCCCAAGTACATCGACAGCGATGGCAAGGAGACCACCAACGGTGACGGCTATACCGTGCTGCCGGCTTGGTCACCGATCTTCCTGGACAAGGGCGAGCTGACCTTTGACACCGGCGGCAAGCTGGTCTCGCCCATGGGCGGCACCCAGTTGGAGACGGTCTATCTGGCAGGCGGTAAGGGCGCTTTGACCATCAATATTGACTACTCGGCTTCGACCCAGTTTTCGTCGCCGTTTGCGGTGCTGTCGCAGTCGCAAGACGGCGCGCCCGAGGGCGACCTGGTGGGCGTGACGATCGCCAACGACGGTCTGGTCAGCGCTTCGTATTCCAACGGCACGCAAAAGTCGCTGGCCAAAATTTTGCTGGTCAACTTCTCGAGCCCGGCTGGCTTGCGTCAGGCCGGTGACTCGAGCTTCCTGGCCTCAGCCGCCTCGGGCAGCCCGATTCTGGGCACCGCCGGAACCGCGGGCTTTGGAACCATCCGCGCCGGTGCAACCGAGCGATCGAACGTGGACCTGACGCAGGAGCTGGTGGACCTGATCACCGCTCAGCGTAACTTCCAGGCCAACGCCAAGGCGATCGAGACATCGACCACGATGACTCAGGCCATCATCAATATCCGGGGCTGATCCTCGCTCCATCGGTTAATCGGAACCAGCACAAGGAACTTGAGACATGGACCGTTTGGCATTCAACGCGGTGGCCGCCATCAACGAGAACCGGTTGGCGCGGCAGGTCACGGCCAACGAGTTGGCCAACGTATCGACGCCTGGCTTCAAGCGCAGCTACGAGGTGGCGATGCGGGCCATCAAGGTCGAAGGCCCCGGCCTGGAGACCCGTCTGCAGCCGCAGGCCATCAGCACCGATATCGTCTCGATGCGACCGGGCGCCGTCATGGCCACCGGCCGCGATCTCGATGTGTCCATCAATGAAAAGGCCGTGCTGGGCGTGAGCACCCGTGACGGCCAGCTGGCTTTTACCCGTCGCGGGGACCTGCAAGTTTCGGCCACGGGCGTGCTGCAAAACGGCTCGGGCTTCGTGGTGCGTGGCGAAAACGGCCAGCCCATCACCTTGCCCTCTGGCAGCAAAGTCAACATCAACCCCGATGGCAGCATTTATGCCACCAGCGATGCGCAGATGGCCGATCCGGGCGTACTCGTCGGGCGGCTCATGCTGCGCGACTCCAGTCAGGCCAGGCTGGTGCGGCGCGAGGACGGGCTGTTTCAGCCCGAAGGCAACCCGGGCTCGGATATCACCAACGGCACGCTGCGCCCCTCGCTCACGCCCAAGGCGCTTGAGGGCAGCAACGTCAACGCGATGGAAATCATGATCAAGCTGATCGATCAGTCGCGCAGCTTCGAGCAGCAAATTCGCATCATCAAGGAAAGCAAGTCCGGCGATGAGGCCGGCGCCTCGATGCTCAAGGCCAACGGTTGAGATCGCGCCCCCCTTTACTGAATACGAAACGAGGAGCTGAACATGGATGCATCGATGTGGGTGGCCAAGACGGGTCTGGATGCCCAGCAGACCCGGATGAACGTCATCTCGAACAACCTGGCCAACGTCAACACGACTGGCTTTAAGCGCGACCGCGCGGTGTTCGAGGACATGCTCTATCAGAACCTGCGTCAGGCTGGCGGCCAGACCGATGCCAACTCCCAGGCCCCCACCGGCCTGATGCTCGGTACCGGCGTGCGCATCGTGGCGACCGAGAAGATCCATGCCCAAGGCAATATGGTGACCACGCAAAATCCGCTGGACATCGCCATTGCCGGCGGAGGTTTTTTCCAAATTGCACAAAGCGACGGCACGCTGGCCTATACCCGTGACGGTGGCTTCAAGCTGTCCAATGCGGGCCAGCTGGTGACCTCTAGCGGCGCCCTGCTGCAGCCGGCGATCACCGTCCCGCAAAACGCCTCTTCGCTCACCGTGGGCCGCGACGGCACCGTCTCGGTTGAGTTGAACGGCGGCGGCAACCAGGTGCTCGGGCAGATCCAGATTTCGCGTTTCGTCAACCCCAGCGGCCTGCAGTCGCTGGGCCAGAACCTGCTCAAGGAAACGCCCGCTTCTGGCGCGCCTCAGGTGCTGGTGCCAGGCCAGGGCGGCGCGGGCGCGATCGTGCAGGGCGCACTCGAGGCGTCCAACGTGAACGTGGTCGAAGAGATGGTCAGCATGATCGAGACGCAGCGCGCCTACGAGATCAACTCCAAAGCCATCCAGGCCGTTGACGGCATGCTCAAGTTCATCAACAACAACCTCTGATCGAAGGCTCGCTTCATGAAATCTCTTTTTGTTCTGGGCGCGGCGATGGCGCTGTCGGCATGCACCGTGCTGCCCCCGCAGCCCCTCAAGCACAGCGCCGAGTTCGCGCCGGTCATTCCGGCGGTTCGCGAAAAGCCGGCCGTGGCCACCGGTGCGATCTACCACACCCGCATCAGCGACAACTTCTTTGGACGGGGGCGCAATCACCAGGTTGGTGACGTCATCACGGTCATCCTCAATGAGTCGACGCAGGCGGCACGCACCGCCAACACCGAGGTCAACCGCAAGGCGAGCAACGATGTGGTGCCGCTGGGCTTGAGCAACAAGCTGCGCGGTGTGGGCCTGGGCGGCGTCGACCTGCGCAACGCCAATATGTCCTCGACCGGCAAGGGCACGGCCGACCAGCAAGCCAGCCTTGAGGGCGCGGTGGCCGTGACCGTGGTCGATGTGCTGCCCAACGGCAACTTGGTGCTGCGCGGCGAAAAGCAGCTGGCGCTGACCGAGGGCGCAGAGATCATTCAAGTGGCCGGCATCATCCGGCCCGAGGATGTGGCGCCCAACAACACGGTGCAGTCCAGGCGCCTGGCCAATGCACAGATTACTTACCGCGGCACCGGCGATCTGGCCGCTGCTTCCAAGCCGGGCTGGGGCACCAGCATGCTGCTCAAGCTCTGGCCCTTTTAAGGACGCGCTGTCATGAAACGTTTTGGCTCCCTCGTGCTGTTTTGTCTCGGCCTGGCCTTGTTGGCCGCGCCCCTGGGCGCGCGCGCCGACCGCATCAAAGACCTCACCCATGTGGCGGCCAAGCGCACCAACCAGCTGATCGGCTACGGTCTGGTGGTCGGTCTGCAGGGCTCGGGCGACGGCTCGGACGTCTCGTTTACCGCGCAAAGCATGAAGACCATGCTCTCGCGCCTGGGCGTGGCGATGGAGGGCGCGCTGGCCGACTTTGAAACATCTACCGGCGGCGGCAAGATGGACATCAAGAACGTGGCTGCGGTGATGGTCACGGCCGAGCTGCCGGGCTTTGCCAAGCCCGGTCAAAAGATCGACATCAACGTCTCGGCCATCGGCAAGGCCAGTAATTTGCGCGGCGGCAATTTGCTGCTGACCAGCTTGCGCGGTGTGGACGGCGAGGTCTATGCCCTGGCCCAAGGCGCCTTGACCGCCACCGGCATCGATGCGGCCGGCGCCGGCACGAAGGTGGCCATCGGCGTGCCGACCTCGGCGCGGGTGCCCGGTGGTGCCACGGTCGAGCGCGTGGTCGACACGCCTTTTGCCAATGCCGAGCAGCTGATCTTGAACGTGCGCGACGGCGACTTCACCACCATGGCGGCCATTGTGACGGCCGTCAACTCACGCTTTGGCGAGGGGGTGGCCCAGGCGCTTGACAGCGTCTCGGTGGCCATCCGCGCACCGCGGGACCTCAGCCAGCGCGTGGCCTTCATGAGCATGGTCGAAAACCTCGATGTTCAGCCCGGTGAGCCGCCAGCGCGCGTTGTGATCAATTCGCGCACCGGCACCGTGGTGATCAGCCGCAATGTGCGGGTGACCGCTGCCGCCGTCTCGCACGGCACGATTTCGGTGGCCATTTCGGCCACCAACGAGGTCTCGCAGCCCAACCCGCTGGGCGGCGGGCAGACGGTGGGCGTGCAAAACGCCGAGGTGGCCGTCAACGAGCCCAACAAGCCCATGTTCTTGTTTCAGCCCGGGGTGGACCTGCGCCAGATTGTCGATGCGGTCAACCAAGTTGGCGCCTCGCCCTCGTCTTTGATCGCCATCCTTGAGGCGCTCAAGACCTCGGGCAGCCTGCGGGCCGAGCTGGTGGTCATCTGATCGCCGGACAAAGAAAGTCGCACCATGGACACGGTCAACAACGCCAGCACCCGCAGCTACCTGGACTTTCAGGGGCTGGGTGAGCTCAAGGGCCGCGCTGCACGCGATGGCAAGGCCGCGCTGCGCGAGACGGCGCAGCAGTTCGAGGCCATGTTCTTGCAGATGATGATGAAGTCCATGCGCGATTCGATCGAGAAGAGCGAGCTGACCCAATCTGAGCATGCCGAGATGTTTGAGGGCATGTTCGACCGCGAGGTTTCGCTGGCCATGGCCCGGCGCAACAGCCTGGGCGTGGCCGATATGCTGGTGCAAGCCCAGACCCGTCAGATGGGAGCCATGAGCACGGCCGATGCGCTGCAGTCGCGCCAGG
>CANHBU010000008.1 GCA_947458345.1 Comamonadaceae bacterium | reverse complement strand
GAAAAAGCAGACCTTTTTTCCCAGCAAGGGCAGGCGCCGCACCAGCGTGTCCACCCCCAGATGCCCTTTCTCACGCATGGCGACCATGGCGCCGATGTAGGTCAGCCAGATGAAGCAGTAGCGCGACATCTCCTCCGAGATCAAAATCCCCGAATTCATGGTGTAGCGCAGCACCACATTGCCAAAGACCATGATCACCATCGCCACCAGGCAGGCGACGATGATCGCCTCTAGGGCCTTGAAGAAAAGATCAATCAGCCTTTGCACCCAGGGTCTCCTTTCAAGCGGCCAGCAGACGCTTGGCCGCGCCGGCAACGCGCGGCAATTTTCGGCGCGTCGCCAGCACATGGTCGATGTCGTCGTTGGCCGCTTCGATGAGTACCATCAGAGCCCGCTCAGCCTGATCGGGTGCATGCGCAATCACCGCATCGAGCACCGCCCGATGCAGCGGCAAGGATTCGCGCGGACCCTCCTTGATGCGGGTGGAAATCTCGAAGCTCATGCGCAAAAGCGAGCTGAGCGCCCGCCCCATCTGCACGATCATGCGATTGTGCGAGGCCAGCAGCAGGCCCTGGTGAAAGCGCAAGTCATGGACCACGTAGTCACCGCCAAACTCAACGGCCTGCTTCATGCCGCTGTAGGCCTGCTCGAGGAAAAAAATATCGGCCTCGTTCGCCTTGGCCGCAGCCATGCGCACCGCGGCAGGCTCGACCACCAGGCGCAACTCCTGCAGATCGCGCACGAACTCGGGCGTCAGGCCGGCCTGCGCCTGCCAGGCGATCACGTCCGGGTCGAACCAGTTCCATTCGTCGGCCGAGCGCACGCGTGTGCCCAGCTTGGGGCCGGTGACGAGCAAACCCTTGGCCGCCAGGGACTTGATCGCCTCGCGCACGACCGTGCGGCTCACGCCCATTTGTTCGCACAGCACCGGCTCGGGCGGCAAACTTGCGCCGACAGCGTGACGCCCCGAAACGACGGACAAACCCAATCGTTCTAGCGTGTGCCCGTGGATATTTTTGACCATGACTGTCAGATTTTTGCCGGCAATCATATGATGAATAAGACGCCCCCTCCCACTCAGGAAAACCCTTGATCCGCAGGACCTTGGGCGCCAAGGCGGGAGGGGCCCTCGGGTTTTCCGGGAGTTGAAAGTCGATCAAACATCATATGATTGAACCCCCAAATTTGCCGTCAAAGGAAGCACCGCCCATGAGCTCGCCCGCCCGCAAAAAACCCTCTGAATTGCGCTCCCAGCAATGGTTTGGCCGACAGGACCGAGATGGCTTTGCCTACCGCAGCTGGGTCAAAGGCAAGGGCGTTCCGCACGACCAGTTCGACGGCCGCCCGGTCATCGGCATTTGCAACACCTTCAGCGAACTGACCCCCTGCAACTCGCACTTTCGCACGCTAGCCGAGCAGGTCAAGGTCGGGGTCTACGAGGCAGGCGGCTTCCCGCTCGAATTTCCGGTCATGTCGCTGGGCGAAACCTTGTTGCGACCCACCGCGATGCTCTACCGCAACCTGGCCTCGATGGACGTGGAGGAAAGCATACGCGGCAATCCGATCGACGGCGTGGTGCTGCTGATGGGCTGCGACAAGACCACCCCTTCTTTGCTCATGGGCGCATCGAGCGTCGGCTTGCCCACCATCGGCGTTTCAGGCGGGCCCATGCTCAATGGCAAGTGGCGCGGGCAAGAACTGGGCTCGGGCACTGGCGTGTGGAGCATGAGCGAGCAGGTGCGCGCCGGCACGCTCATGCTCAAGGACTTTTTTGAGGCCGAAAGCTGCATGCACCGCAGCCACGGCCACTGCATGACCATGGGCACGGCCAGCACCATGGCCAGCATGGTCGAGGCCCTGGGCATCGGCCTGCCGGGTAACGCCGCCTTCCCCGCCGTTGACGGTCGGCGCAACGTCTTGGCGCGGCAAGCGGGGCGGCGCATCGTCGAGATGGTGCACACCGACCAGACGATCAGCAAGGTGCTGACCCGCGAAGCCTTTGAAAACGCGATCCGCACGCTCGCGGCCATTGGCGGCTCGACCAATGCGGTCATCCACCTCATTGCGATTGCCGGCCGACTCGGGCTCAAACTGACGGTCGACGATTTCGAGCGCCTGGGCAGTGAGATGCCCTGCCTGCTCAATCTGCAGCCTTCGGGCGAGCACCTGATGGAAGACTTCTGCTATGCCGGCGGCCTGCCCGTGGTCATGAAGGAGATCGAGCACCTGTTGCACCGCGACATCGTGACCGCCAGCGGCAAGACGGTGGCCGAGAACATTGCCGATGCGGTCAACTACGACCCGCGGGTCATCAAAACCTTCGAGGCTCCGTTCAAAGAAAAGGCCGGTATTGCGATTTTGCGGGGCAACCTGGCGCCGCGCGGTGCGGTCATCAAGCCCAGTGCGGCCACCCCTGCCCTCATGGTGCACACGGGCCGCGCCGTCGTATTCGAAGACAGCGACGATTTCCACAAACGCATCGACGACGAAAACCTCGATGTCGATGAAACCTGCATCCTGGTGCTAAAAAACTGCGGCCCCAAGGGCTATCCCGGCATGGCCGAGGTGGGCAATATGCCGCTGCCGCCCAAAGTGCTGCGCAAGGGCATCACCGACATGGTGCGCATCAGCGACGCCCGCATGAGCGGCACAGCCTACGGCACGGTGGTCTTGCACACCTCGCCCGAGGCCGCTGCGGGCGGCCCGCTGGCAGTGGTCAAAAGCGGCGACCTGATCGAGCTCAACGTGCCCGAGCGCAAGCTGCAACTGCTCATCAGCGACGAGGAGTTACAAGCGCGCATGGCCCAGTGGCAGGCGCCACCGCCGGCAATGCAGTCGGGCTACTGGAAGCTCTATATCGACCATGTGCTGCAGGCCGATGAAGGGGCCGATCTGGACTTTCTGGTGGGCCAGCGCGGCTCGGCCGTGCCCAAAGACAACCACTGAAAAAAGGACATCTCCATGCGGATCTTGGTCACCGGCGGGGCCGGCTTTGTGGGCGCGCGTTTGTCGCGCGAGATTTTGCGGCGCGGCCAACTCGGTGGTCGGGAGGTCAAAGAACTGGTCATCGCCGACCTGTTCCCGGCCCCGGCTGACCTGCTGGCCGACGCCCGCGTGCGCGGCTATGCCGGGGCCATGCTCACGCAAGGGCAGTTGCTGGCCAGCGGCTTTGACGGCGTGTTTCACCTGGCCTCTGCCGTCTCGGGCGAGTGCGAGCTTGACTTTGATCTGGGCCTGCGCTCAAACCTCGACAGCACCCGGCTGCTGCTCGACAGCATCCGCGCCTCGGGCAAAGCCTCGCGTTTCGTGTTCGCCAGCTCGGTGGCCGTCTATGGCCCCGAGCAAGGCAACCCCATGCCCGAGCGGGTCAGCGACACCCACCTGCCCTCACCGCAGACCTCGTACGGCACGCACAAGCTGATGCTCGAATACCTGATTGCCGATCACACCCGCAAGGGCTACATCGACGGTCGGTCGGCACGCCTGATGACGGTCACTGTCAGGCCGGGCAAGCCCAACGGCGCTGCCTCGTCCTTTTTCAGCGGCATCATCCGCGAGCCCCTGGCGGGCGTGGCCACCACTTGCCCGGTCGATGCGAGCGTCTCGCACCCGGTCTCATCGCCAGGCACCACCATTGCCGGGCTGATCCGGGTGTTCGAGGCCGACCGTCAGGACATTGGCGCGCGGCTTGCACTGAATTTGCCGGGCCTGAACGTGACGGTCGGCCAGATGCTTGCTGCACTTGAAAAGGTGGCGGGCAAGGTGGTGCGCGAGCGGGTGCGCTTTGAAAAGGACGAACGCATCGCCGCCATTGTGGGCAACTGGGCCAAGGGCTCGAGCGCCGATCGCGCAGCGGCCCTGGGGCTGCACGCCGACGCATCGTTCGAGTCCATCATTGAGCAGTACATCGCCGATTGCCGCAGCCAGCCGGGCTACCCGGCCGAAGCTCTGCGCGGACTTTAAGACGGCGCAGCGATGAGGCCCATGACGCGATCGCCCGCGCCGCCCATTGAGCGCTGCGGGCTGGCCGGCCTGGGCATCGCCACCGGCCCACTTGGGCATGGCATGCCATGACAGATGCCAAGCGCTTTGATCTCGTGGCTCTGGGCGAGCCCATGCTGGAGTTCAACCAGGTGCAAAACGAGCCGCCGCTGTATTTGCAAGGCTATGGCGGCGACACCAGCAATGCGGCCATTGCCGCCGCGCGCGCCGGCGCACGGGTGGCCTATCTCACGCGCCTTGGGCAGGACCACTGGGCTGAGCGCTTGCTGGCCCTTTGGCGCGAAGAAGGGGTCGACAGCGATGCGGTGCTGCGCGATGCGCAGGCTCCCACGGGCGTGTATTTCGTCAGCCACGACGCGCAGGGCCACCACTTTAGCTACGCGCGCGCGGGCTCGGCCGCCAGCCGCATGCAGCCCCAAGACCTCGAGGGCCCCTGGCAACACTGCATCGCCGCCAGCCACTGGCTGCACGTCTCAGGCATCTCGATGGCGATTTCGACCAGCGCCTGCGCCACGGTGCTGGCTGCCATGACAGTGGCGCGCGCCAGCGGCACCCAGGTTTGCCTGGACTCCAATTTGCGACTGCGCCTGTGGACGCTGGAGCAGGCGCGCGCGGCCTTCGAGCAAGCCCTGCCCCTTTGCGATGTGTTCCTGCCAAGCCTGGAGGATATGCAGCCGCTGACCGGGCTGACCGAGGCCGATGCCATCATCGACTGGAGCCATGCGCGCGGCGCCCAGCGCGTCGTGCTCAAGCTCGGCGATCAAGGCGCGCGCTGCAGCGAGTCGGGCCGACGCGTGAGTGTCGCCGGCCTGCCGGTGCAGGCGCTCGACGCCACTGGGGCGGGCGACTGCTTTGCCGGCAATCTGCTGGCCCGGCTGGCGGCCGGCCGCAGCCTGATCGAGGCCACCGGCTATGCCAATGCTGCGGCAGCCCTATCGGTGCAAGGTTACGGCGCCGTTGCACCGCTGCCGCGTGCGCAGCAGGTGCTGCCTCTGCTGGCCTCAAACTGAGCCCGTATCCGATCGGGCACCATCGATCCAAGAAAAGGAAGACACCATGAACACCGCCGCCCACCTGCTGGCTCAAGCCCTACAGCAATGCCCTCTGGTGGCCATCTTGCGCGGCCTGAGCCCGCCAGAGGCGCCAGCCATCGGACAGGCCCTGAGCGATGCCGGCCTGCTCATCCTTGAGGTGCCACTGAACTCGCCCGAGCCGCTGCGCAGCATCGCCGCCTTGTCAGCGGCTCTGCCGGATCGGCTGGTGGGTGCGGGCACGGTGTGCAGCGCCGCTCAGGTGCGAGAGATCCATGCGGCCGGCGGGCGGCTGATCGTCTCGCCGCATTGGGACCGCGCAGTGGTGGAACAAGCCTTGGATCTGGGCATGGCCTGCATTCCGGGGGTGGCCACGCCCAGCGAGGCCTTTGCAGCCTGGCAGGCCGGCGCGCACGCCCTCAAGCTCTTTCCGGCCGAGATGATCACGCCCACTGTGGTCAAGGCCATGCGGGCGGTGCTCCCGCCGGCCCTGCCCTTGCTGCCCGTCGGCGGCATCGGGCTGGCCAATATGGCGGCTTACTGGCAAGCCGGTGTACAAGGCTTTGGCATCGGCTCGGCGCTTTACGCACCGGGCCGATCGGCCGATCAAGTGGCCGCTTCGGCCCGGGACTTCATCAAGGCCTGGCGCGCCTGCGCACAGCCGCGCTAGGCGAGCGTGCTCAGGCTTTGAACGCCACCACCTTCTGACGCTGCTCGCCCAAGCCCTCGATGCCCAGGGTCATCACATCGCCGCGCTTGAGGTAGACCGGCGCGCTCTGACCGTCCTTCTTGATGCCCATGCCCACGCCCGGTGGGGTGCCGGTGGTGATGACGTCGCCCGGCTCCAGGGTCATGAACTGGCTGACGTAGCTGACGATCTTGGCCACACCAAAAATCATGGTCTTGGTCGAGCCGGTCTGCATGCGCTGGCCATTGAGGTCAAGCCACATGCTCAGATTTTGCGGATTGGGCACTTCGTCGCGGGTGACCAGCCAGGGGCCGATCGGGCCGAAGGTGTCGCAGCCCTTGCCCTTGTCCCAGGTGCCACCACGCTCGATTTGGTACTCGCGCTCGCTCACATCGTTGATGGTGCAATAGCCGGCCACATGGTTCAGGGCGTCCTTTTGCGAGACATAGCGTGCGCGCGTGCCGATGACCACGCCCAGTTCGACCTCCCAGTCGCTCTTTTTTGAGCCCTTGGGCAGCATCACATCGTCGTCCGGGCCCTGGATGCAGCTGGTGGCCTTCATGAAGATGATGGGCTCCTTGGGAATGGGCAGGTTCGACTCGGCCGCATGGTCAGCGTAGTTCAGACCGATGGCGATGAACTTGCCAATCCCCGTGACCGGCGCGCCCATGCGCTTGGCGCCGCGCACGAGCGGCAAGGCATCGGTCTTGAGCTTGGCCAGCTTGGCCAGCGCCTTGTCCGACAGGTGAGCGGGTGTGATGTCGGCGATAACGCCGCTGAGATCGCGCAGGCGCCCCTGGGCGTCGATCAGGCCGGGTTTTTCCTTGCCGGCTTGGCCATAACGAACGAGTTTCATGGTTTCCTTTCGGTGTTGAATCAGTAGGTGGAGCGGCCACCGGAGAGGTCAAAGACCGCACCGGTGGAAAAAGAACAATCGTCGGTGCACAGCCAGCTGACCAAGGCCGCGATCTCTTCGGGCAGACCGAAGCGCCCCATCGGAATCTTGGAGAGCATGAACTCGATATGGGCCGGTGTCATCTGGTCAAAAATTGCGGTCTTGACGGCTGCCGGCGTGACGCAATTGATGCGCACGCCCGTTTGCGCCAACTCCTTGCCCAGGGACTTGGTCAGAGCGATCACCGCAGCCTTGCTGGCGCTGTAGGCGCTGGCATTGGGATTGCCGTCCTTGCCCGCCACCGAGGCGATGTTGACGATGCGGCCCCAGCCCTGCTTTTGCATCAGGCCAGCGACCTCCCGGCAGCAGTAAAAAGTGCCATTGAGATTGACCTGCATCACCTGCTGCCAGTCATCGACCGGGTAATTGCACAGTGGGGTGTTGGGGCCGGTGATGCCGGCGCTGTTGACCAGCGCATGGATGGGCTGGACCGTCTGGGCCAGCGCGGCCACCACGCTGTCGTGGCGGGCCACATCGACCTGGACGGCACGCGCCTGCGGCCCCAGCAGGGCGCAGGCGGCGTCCATGGCGGCGCGGTCCCGGTCCCACAGCGTGACGCTTGCGCCCGAGGCGATCATGCGCTGGGCAATGGCCAGCCCCAGACCGGCCGCGCCGCCCGTGATGACGGCGTGACGATCACGCAAGTCGAGCTGGTTCATATGGTCATGCCTCCGTCGATTGAATAGGCCTGGCCGGTCACGAAGCGTGACTCGTCGCTGGCCAAAAAGACCAAAATCGGGGCGATTTCGTCGGCTTGCGCGATGCGCCCCATGGGCTGGCGCGCGACAAAAGCCTGGCGCGCAGCCACCGGATCGTCGAAGGCGTTGATGCGATCGGCCAGCGAGGGCGTATCGACCGTACCCGGGCAAATCGCATTGCAGCGCACGCCCTGGCCCACATAGTCGGCAGCCACGCTCTTGGTCAAGCCTATCACCGCTGCCTTGGTCGTGCCATAGACGCAGCGGTTGACGATGCCGCGCACGCTCGAAGCCACACTGGCCATGTTGATGATGCTGCCGCCGCCCTTGGCAATCATGCCGGGCAAGAAGGCCTGGATCATGTGCAGGTGCGCGCGGACATTGAGCCGAAATGCAAAGTCCAGGTCATCGTCCGTGGCCTTGAGCGCGGTATCGCTGTGCACGAAGCCGGTGCAATTGAACAGCACATCGACCGCACCCACCCGGGCCGCCAGCGCGGCAATGGCCGACTTGTCCAGCGCATCGAGAACCGCCGTCTGCACACCCTGCGCGCCCTCGAGCGACTGCAGCAGCTTGCCATTGACGTCGGTGGCCCAGACCTGGGCACCCTCAGCCGCCATGGCCAGCACGCTGGCCCTGCCTATGCCAGCCGCAGCGGCTGTCACCAATACCGTTTTGCCTTCAAGTCGCTTCATTTTTTGCACTCCATAAAAACACATTGTCGGGCAGCTATCGCCTCCCAGTCCCAGGCGATGCCCAGGCCGGGGTCTTGCGGTGGCAGCGCAAAGCCGCCCTCGATCTGCAGGCGCGAACCGGTGATGTCGTCGAGCTGGGGAATGTATTCGACCCAGGTCGCGTTGGGCACGGCCGCGCACAGGCTGACATGGATTTCCATGAGAAAGTGCGGACACACCGGCACGTCAAAGGTTTCGGCCAGATGGGCGGTCTTGATCCAGGGCGTGATGCCGCCAATACGCGCCACATCGGGCTGCACGATGGAGCAGGCACCGAGCTCAAGATACTGGCGAAACTGCATCGGGTGGTACATCGACTCACCGACAGCCACCGGGATGGGGGTGTGCGCCCGCAGTTGCTGATGGCCCGAAACGTCTTCGGCAGGCAGCGGCTCTTCCATCCAAGCCAAACCCAAACCATCGAAGGCGCGCGCACGCCGGACCGCTTCGGCGCGGTTGAAGCCTTGGTTGGCATCGGTCATGATTTCAAAGCCCGGGCCCACCGCATCGCGCACTGCGCTCAAGCGGGTGACATCCTCGCTCACATGGGGCCGCCCGATCTTGACCTTGGCCCCCTTGAAGCCCTGGGCCTGCGCTTGCAGGGTCTGATCGACCAGCTCCTGCGGCGACAAGTGCAGCCAGCCGCCCTCGGTGGTGTAGAGCGGCACCCGCGCTTGCGCCCCGCCCAGCAGCTTCCAAAGGGGCAGGCCCTGGCTGCGGGCGCGCCAGTCCCACAAGGCCATGTCGACGCAGCACAGCGCCAGGCTGGTGATGGCGCCCACAGCGGTGGCATGGGTGTGAAAAAACAGATCTTTCCAGATGGCCTCGATCGCCAGAGGATCGCGCCCGAGCAGACGGGGCACCAGGTGATCGCGCAGCAAGGCCACCACCGAGGAGCCGCCCGTGCCGATGGTGTAGGCATAACCGGTGCCCTCGATGCCATCGCTGCAGCGCAGCGTCAGCAGCACCGTCTCCTGGGTCACAAAAGACTGGATCGCATCCGTTCGCACCACCTTGGGCGGCAGATCGACCTGACGCAACTCGACGGCCACGATGCTGGGCGTCGCCTTGGAACTCGCTGCGCTGCTCATGGGTGCCCCGGCCTTTCAGTAGTTGACAAAACGCGGAGGGCCCAGGTCGATCGTCGACATCATGGTCTGCATATGCAGACGCATCTGGGCCAGCTTGAGCGCCTCATGGCCCGGCTGCAGCCAGAGGTTGTCAAATTCATTCGGATCGTTGTCATGGTCGAACAGCTCAGCCAGATCGTGACCATGATAGAACACGCTCTTGTAACGGCCGTCGAACACCATGGAGGCCTGGCTGTGGTCACGGTGGCCGCCCATGGCATCGCGGTACTCCGAACGCACAACTGGCTTGTGAAACTGCGGATCGGCCTGTCCGCGCAGCAGGGGCAACAGGGACTTGCCCTGCATCGATTCGGGCACGCCCAGGCCGCAGGCGTCCATCAAAGTGGGGGCCACATCAATCGTCTCAACCAGGGCCGGGCTGCGCAGGCCCTGCACAAACTGGCCCGGCCAGGACATGATCAAGGGCACCCGCACCAGCCCGTCGAAGAAGCGGCAGCCCTTGAGGATCAGGCCATGGTCGCCGAGCAGCTCGCCGTGATCGCTCATGTAAATCACCAGCGTGTTTTCGAGCTGGCCGGTATCGCGCAAGGTCTGCATGATGCGCGCAAACTGCTCGTCGATCTGCTCGATCATGGCGTAGTAGTTGGCCTTGACCTCCAGCGCGTCGTAGTCGTTGTGCGCCGATGCAATCGCATCGTGGCCATCGGCACTGACCGGGATGATGTGCTTGCGCACGCGCGGATCCTCGGCGTGCTTGGTTTGCTGATCAATGGCCAGAAACTGGCGCTGGCGCTCAAGGTCCGACTCGCGAAAACGCGGCAGCGGCATGTCGGCCGGGCGGTAACGGCTGAGGTACTCTGGCGGCGCATCAAACGGACCGTGGGGATCGAAGGGGTTGACGCTGATCATCCAGGGCCGGTCACGGCGCTCGGAGATAAAGCGCATCGCCATCTCCGAGCACCAGGTGGTCTGGTGGTACTGCGCGGGCACGCCTGGGCCGCAGAAATAATTGACGTGGGCGTAGAGTTCAGCCGGATCGACGCCCTTCTCGTGCTTGAGCCAGTTTTCGTAGTCGTGACCATACGCCTGGTCCGGCGTTGGATGGTGACTCCAGAGGAACACCCGATAGCCGTCATCGGTGCGCACCTCAAAATGCTTGGCCGCCGCCAGGTGCAACTTGCCCACCAGGGCGCAGTCGTAGCCGGCCTCGGCCAGACGCTTGGTCACCAGTTTTTCGTGCGCCGGGAAATAGGCGTTGCCGTTGCGGTAGACGTGATGAGAGGCCGGATAACGCCCGGTCAGAAACGTAGCGCGAGCAGGCGTGCAGATCGGACTTTGGGTGTAGGCCCTCTCAAACGCCACACCGCCAGCAGCCAGCGCATCAAGCGCATGCGTGCGGATATGCGGATTGCCCAAGGCATGGATCGTGTCCCATCGCTGCTGGTCGGCGCAGTACCACAGGATGTTGGGACGGCTGTCTGCACCCATGGGCTTACTCGGGTTTGATGTTGGCGCTCTTGACCGTGCGCTCCCAGCGCGGGTGCTCGCGCGCGAGCAGGTCGGCGAATTCTTGTACCGTAGCGGCGGGCACATCGCCGCTTTGCGCAATCTTGCCTCTGAGCTCAGGGCTGTTGACCGCACGCTGCAGATGCTCGGACAACTTGGCCATCACGTCGGCCGGCGTGCCAGTGCGCGCAACAAAACCAAACCAGGCCAGCGATTCAAAATCACTCACACCCGACTCGGCCAGGGTGGGCAAGCTTGCCAGAGACGGCGTGCGCCGGGCCGATGTCGCTGCCAGCGCAATCAGCTTGCCGCTCTTGATGTGGGCATTGACCTCAATGGGCGAGAGAAAAGCACTGTTCGCGTGCCCAGCCAGCAGGTCGGCCAGAGCAGGGCCACCGCCCTTGTAGGGCACATGCAGCAAATCGACGCCGGCCTGCATTTTGAGCAACTCGCCAATCAGGTGCGGCAAACTGCCCGAGCCGGGCGTGGCGTAGGAGATTTGGCCGGGCTTGGCGCGGGCGAGCTTGAGGAAATCGGCCACGCTGGCCACGCCCAGTGCGGGGTTGACCACCAACAAGGTCGGTGTGGTCTGCAGCAAGCCGAGCGGCACAAAATCCTTGCGCACATCGTAGGACAGCTTGGGGTAGACATACTGCGTGATCACAAAAGGCGCAGCGGCCAGCAGCAGGGTGTATCCGTCGGCGGGCGCCTTGGCGGCCTCGGCAATGCCGATGGTGCTGGCCGCGCCCGGCCGGTTCTCGACCACAAAACTCTGGCCCAGTTGCTCGCCCATTTTTTGAGCCACCATACGGGCCAAGGCATCGGAGGCGCCCCCAGGCGGAAAGGGCACGATCACGCGCACCGGCTTGGCCGGCCAGGACTGGGCCGGCGCCGCAAGCGCCCACAACAGACCAGCAAGGAGCACGCAACAGTTGCGGCGCACGGCATCGGTGAAGTTCAGACGCATGAACAATTCCTTACTGGCAAGGGGGACACAGCGGCCAAATTAGGGTAGAACCCGATAGCGGACCACGCGATCGATGCGATCATAAATTGGTCAGACCACTTGTCCAATCCGCGTAATCCCTGAGCACCATGCCCATTCAAGCGATCGAGCCCCAGCGCCTGTACCGGCAGATCGCCGAGCAGTTGCGCCAGCTCATGGCCAGTGGTGAATTTTCAGTGGGCACGCGCTTGCCCGCCGAGCGCGAGCTGGCCAGTCAGCTCGGTGTGAGCCGCCCTTCCGTGCGCGAGGCGCTCATTGCCCTGGAGGTCGAGGGCGTGATCGAGGTGCGCACCGGCTCGGGCATCTATGTGCGCCAGCCCAGCGAGAGCCAGCCGCTGCCGAGCCAGAGCTCCAACACACCGGCCGACTGGGGCCCGCTGGAAGTCATGAGCGCGCGCCTGGTGATCGAGGCGGAGGTGGCCGCCCTGGCGGCCCGCAACGCGGGCAAGGCCGACCACAAGGCCATCCGTGCGGCCTGGCAGCAGATGAAGCAAGAGGTCGCTGCCGGTCAGGTGCCGCGCTGGGGCGACGAAGCCTTTCACGAGGCCATCGCCAGCGCCTGCGGCAACAGCGTGCTGCTCGACACCGTGCGCCGGCTCTGGCAGGCGCGCAACGGCCCGCTGTTCGAGCGCTTGGGCGATCACTTCGAAAACCCCGGCTCCTGGATCGCGGCCCTGCAAGAGCATGCGCTGGTGATGCAGGCCATTGAAGCGGGCGACAGCCCAGGGGCGCGCAAGGCCATGCAAAAGCATCTGCGTCAAGCCCACAAGAGATACAGCGCGAGTTGGCGCCGCGCTCCGGCCCATTGAGGCCCGGATTTTTTGCGTCAACCTTTCACCACCAACGAGGAGACTTTCATGAGCAAGAGAACGACGATCAAAACGCTGGCAGCGGCCGTGGCCTTGGGGGCTTTGGCCAGCCTGAGCAGCACGGCCGTGCACGCCCAACAAAAACTCAAATGGGCCCACGTGTACGAAACCTCCGAGCCCTATCACACCGAGTCGGTGTGGGCGGCCGGTGAAATCAAAAAACGCACCAACGGCAAATTTGACATCCAGGTCTTCCCCGCCTCATCGCTGGGCAAAGAGACCGATATCAACCAGGGCCTGACGCTGGGCACGGTCGACATGATCATCAGCGGCCCCTCCTTTGCCGCTCGCACCTATCCGCGCATCGGCATTGCCTACTATCCCTTCATCTTCCGCGACGGGGACCACCTGATCGCCTACTCCAAGAGCCCGGTGTTCCAGGAGATGGTCAATGAGTTTCGCGGCAAGACCGGCATTCAAATCACGGCCTACACCTACTACGGCGCGCGTCACACCACCGCGCAAAAGCCGTTCACCAACTGCGCCGGCATGAAGGGCCTGAAGATTCGCGTGCCCGACGTCCCGGCCTACCGCGCCACGCCCGAATCGTGCGGTGCCAACCCGACGCCGATCGCCTTTGCCGAGGTCTACCTGGCCCTGCAAAACGGCACAGTCGAAGCGCAGGAAAACCCGCTGACCACGATCGAGGCCAAAAAGTTCTTCGAAGTGCAAAAAGCGATCATGCTCACCGGCCACATCGTCGACGGCCTGACCACCCAGATCGCACCGCACGTCTGGAACAAGCTGACCGACGCGGAGAAGAAAATCTTCACCGACGTGACGCAAGAGGCCGCTGTTCGCGCCACCGCGCAGATCAAGAAGCGCGAGGCCGAATTGGTTGAGGAGTTCAAGAAGAAAGGTCTGGCCATCACCCAGGTCGATCGCAAGAGCTTCGTCGACGCCGTCTTGAAGAACAAGCCGCTGGAGTCCATGGGCTTCACGCGCTCGGACTACGACAAGATCCAGGCCGCCAAGTAAGACGGCCATAGCGCAAGCCGCAGGTGCTGGCCCTGGAGCGGGCACCTGCGCTTGGGCTGGCCTGAGCGAGAAACGCCATGAGTCAAATCCCCAGTCAAATGCCCGATATCGACAGCGGCCCCAAGGTGATGGGCGAGGACGGCCAGTTCCATGCCGTCGACGAGGAGGTCGATCTGTCCGGCACCCCGATCGAAGCCTGGGTGGCGCTGCTGTTTTTCTGGGCGCTTGCGCTGACCGTCTTCTACCAATTCTTCACACGTTACGTACTCAACGATTCGGCTTCATGGACCGAAGAAATCGCGCGCTATCTGCTCATTGCAACGGTGTTCACCGGCGCGACCATCGCAGTGGCCAAGAACAACCACATCCAAGTCGATTTTTTCTACCGCTTCATGCCGCAGTGGCTCAGCAGGGGCATGAGCCTGCTTGTTGATGTGCTGCGCATCGGCTTTTTTGGGGCGGCCACCTTCCTGACCGGCCAAATGATGCAAAAGCTGGGCAGCTACAAGATGACCATCGTCGATCTGCCCATGAACATCGTCTATGGCGTGGTGATGGCGGGCTTTGCCGCCATGTGCCTGCGCGCCATCTGGGTGATGCGCGTGCACCTCAAGCGCGGCTACACGGTGCTCGAGCGTCCCGGCACCGAGATGACCGACCGCTAAGGCAGCCATCATGCTCAAAATCCTTTTTCTCTTCCTGATG
This sequence comes from Comamonadaceae bacterium, assembly GCA_947458345.1. Classification (GTDB taxonomy): domain Bacteria; phylum Pseudomonadota; class Gammaproteobacteria; order Burkholderiales; family Burkholderiaceae_C; genus Polaromonas. The sequence continues at coordinate 452 of CANHBU010000008.1, read as the reverse complement.
AGCGGCGGCATCCCGGTGGCCATTGCCATGGCCGGCGCCTCGCTGATTTACCTGTTCTTCGTGCAGAGCTCACCGCCTTTCGTGGTGATACACCGCATGGTCTCGGGCATCGACAGCTTTCCGCTGCTGGCCGTGCCCTTCTTTATTCTGGCCGGCAACTTGATGAACAACGCCGGCATCACCAACCGCATCTACAACTACGCGCTGGCCCTGGTGGGCTGGCTCAAGGGCGGCTTGGGCCATGTCAATGTGGTGGGCTCGGTGGTGTTTGCCGGCATGAGCGGCACCGCCATTGCCGATGCCGCCGGTTTGGGCACGGTGGAGATCAAGGCCATGCGCGACCATGGCTACAGCAAGGAGTTTGCCGTCGGCGTGACCGCTGCATCGGCCACGCTCGGGCCCATCATTCCTCCGAGCCTGCCCTTCGTGATCTACGGCATGATGGCCAATGT
>CANHBU010000007.1 GCA_947458345.1 Comamonadaceae bacterium | reverse complement strand
TGAACGTCGAAAAAGCCCGCTACGAAAAGCTGCTGACCAGCAATGAAATCCTGACCCTGATCACGGCGCTGGGCACCGGCATTGGCAGCGCGGGCGCTGCTGACGGCAAAAGCGGGGCCGATGATTTCAATGTGGCCAAGCTGCGCTATCACCGCATCATCATCATGACCGATGCCGATGTGGACGGCGCGCACATCCGCACCCTGCTGCTCACCTTCTTTTACCGCCAGATGCCCGAGCTGGTCGAGAGGGGCCATATCTATATTGCCCAGCCGCCTCTGTACAAGGTCAAGGCCGGCAAGGAAGAGCTCTATCTCAAGGACGCCGCAGCGCTCGATGGTTTCCTGATCCGCATTGCGCTCAAGGAGGCCAGTGTCGACACCGGCTTGGGCACGGTGCTCAGCGGCGAGACTTTGGGCGAGTTGGCGCGCAAACATCAGGTGGCCGAAGCGGTGATCAAGCGCTTGAGCGGCTTCATGGATCAGGAGGCGCTGCGGGCGATTGCAGACGGAGTGGCGCTCGATCTTGATACCCTGGCTGCAGCGCAGGCCAGTGCGAGCGCCCTGCAAGCCAAGCTGCCCGATGCCGAGGTGGCCGGGCAATTCGATGTGCGCAGCGACAAGCCGATTCTGCGTATCAGCCGGCGTCACCATGGCAACGTCAAGAGCAGCATCTTGACGCAAGACTTCGTGCATGGCGCCGACTATGCGGCGCTGGCTGAAGCGGCGCAGACCTTCCGCGGCTTGCTCGGTGAGCGAGCCACCGTGATGCGCGGTGAAGGCGACAGGCAGAAAAAAGAGCGCGTCAGTGATTTTCGCCAGGCCATGCAGTGGCTGGTGGCCCAGGCCGAGCAAGCCACGGCGCGTCAGCGCTACAAAGGCTTGGGCGAGATGAACCCCGAGCAGCTCTGGGAGACCACCATGGACCCGGCGGTGCGACGCCTGCTGCGCGTACAGATCGACGACGCGATCGAGGCCGACCATGTGTTTTCCATGCTCATGGGCGACGAGGTCGAGCCCAGGCGGGACTTCATCGAGACCAATGCCTTGCGGGCGGCCAATATCGACGTGTGAGGAACGGCGGTCTTGCCGCCTTGCGCACGCGCGCTTTTGTCTGACAGGATCGCTGCGGGGCACTGGCCAAAATCGGGGGTCTGAACCTCCCTTTGAAAAGGCCGCGCCATGACCCGCAGCAAATACAAAACCAGCACGCAAAAACGCAAGCCGATTCGCCCTGGTTCGGGCGGCAAGGTGGACAACGATCACAACCGGCAGGGGGCGCTGGCACCGACGCAGCTCCATCAGGGACAGCGCACGCCGCAAAGCCGGGACGACCGGCAGGCGCAATTGGGCGCCGACAACCAGTCGCAGAGCCGACGAGGCGCCGCCCTCAAAGGCCCGCAAGGCCCAGGCGGTGACAAAGGCCATCTGGCCATTTAGGCGATTGGGGCGCGGCACACCCCAAGGGCTGCCCAGGCTCAGGCTTTTTCGGGCAACTCGATCTTGACTTCGAGCACGTCCAGGTTGTCCTGACGCTCCAGGTTGACCTTGATGTCCTCTGGGGCGATGGCGATGTATTTGGAAATCACGGCGACCAAGTCGCGTTGCAGCGCTGGCAGGTAGTCAGGCTGGTGGCCGCGACTGGCGCCGCGCTCGTGCGCCAGGATGATTTGCAGGCGCTCTTTGGCCACACTGGCGGTTTTCTTCTTCTCGCCGAGCAGAAACGACAGGAAGGAGCCCATTTATCGGCCTCCAAACAGGCGGGCAAAAAAGCCCTGCTTTTGGGCCTCGATGAAGCGCAGCGGTTTGTCCTCGCCCAAGAAGCGGTCGATCACGTCCTTGTAGGCCTCAGACACGTCTGAGCCCTGCATGTGGATGGTCGGCAGGCCCTGATTGGACGCCTGCAGCACGCTTTCAGACTCGGGAATGACGCCGATGAGTTTGATGCGCAGGATGTCTTTTATGTCCTCGAGCGACAGCATCTGGCCCTGGTCGACCCGGTTGGGGTTGTAGCGCGTGATCAGCAGGTGCTCCTTGATCGGATCGGCGCCTTCAATCGCCCGCTTGGTCTTGCTCGAGAGCATGCCCAAGATGCGGTCAGAGTCGCGCACCGAAGAGACCTCCGGGTTGGTCACGACCAGCGCTTCGTCGGCAAAGTGCATGGCCATCAGCGCGCCGGTTTCGATGCCGGCGGGCGAGTCGCAGACGATGTAGTCAAAGCCCATCTCGCCGAGCTCCTTGAGCACGCGCTCGACGCCTTCTTGCGTCAGCGCATCTTTGTCACGGGTTTGCGAGGCGGCCAGCACGAACAGGTTGTCGCACTGCTTGTCCTTGATCAGCGCCTGGTGCAAATTGGCCTCGCCGTGGATCACATTGATCAGGTCGTAGACCACGCGCCGCTCGCAGCCCATGATCAGGTCGAGGTTGCGCAGGCCGACGTCAAAGTCGATCACGGCCGTCTTGTGGCCGCGCAGGGCCAGGCCGGAGGCAAAGCTGGCGCTGGTGGTGGTTTTGCCCACGCCACCTTTGCCCGAGGTCACCACGATGATTCTTGCCATGAAGGACAGTCCTTTGATTGAGCAGTCTAGGTAAAAAAGCAGGCGCGCAAGGCTCAAGCCCCCAGCGCTTGCATGATGAGTTTTTCTTCCCCGTCTTGTGTCAGCAGCCGCACCATGGCGGGCTTGCCGCGCACAGCCGGCGCAAGCGGCACTTCACTGGTGCGATAGATCCCGGCAATCGAAAGCAGTTCGGCCTCCAAGCTCTGCGCAAAGATGCGGGCCTGTGTATTGCCCCGCGCACCAGCAATGGCCTTGCCGCGCAAAGGCGCATAGACGTGGATGCTGCCGTCGGCAATCACTTCGGCGCCGGCATTGACCATGGCCATGACCACCAGATCACGGCCGCGCGCGTAAATCTGCTGGCCAGAGCGCAGCGGCTTGTCGATCAGCATCGCGCCACTTGGCGGCGAGACCTCGGCGGCAGGCGCGGGCTCCGAGGCCGGCTCTGAAACCGGCTCGGGTGCAGAACTTGGTTCGGCGCTGGGCGGGCTGGAGGCCACCACGCGGGCCTCGGGCGCGCTCAGCAGCCCAGCGGCTTGCGCCGCCGCCATGTGCTCGGCAGAGCCGCCACGCACGGCGATCGGCTTGACCTTGTAGGGCGCAAGCAGGGCGAGCAAGGCGGCAAAGTCGATCGCTTGGGCCTCGTGGCCGGCGCGGCGGGCAGCGGCCAAGGCGCCGCTCAGATCGATCAGCAGCGGCTCGTTGTCGAAGAAATCGGGCACATCCCCGAGCCTTCGGTTCAGCTCTTCTTGCACGGCCTGCAAGTCGGTGGACTTGAGCATCAGGGCCACCAAAGGAAGGTTGGCGCTCTTGATGTCCAGGCAGGCCGGGGCTTGGACCCGTGTGGCGTCGGTCATTGTGCGTTTGGGTTCGGGCGTGTATCGCCATTGATCGCCAGACTCAGGCGGGGCCGGAAAAGTTTAACAGTCCAGCTCCATAAGAACCACAGCTGCGAGCTCACCAGGAGATCTCGGCGGCCAGCGGCGCATGATCGGACAGGTGCGACCAGGGTTTTCGCGGCAAGGCCAGGGGTTGGTGGTGGCGGGCGTTGGCGACATAGATGCGGTCCAGTCGCAGCACGGGCATGCGGGCCGGAAACGTGCGGGCGGCCCGGCCGTGGGCTTTGACAAAGATTTCGTGCAGGTTGGCGCCCAGCTCGAGCTGCTGATGGGCGCGGCGGCGCCAGTCATTGAAGTCGCCGGCCACCACCACCCGCGCTTGAGCGGGCATGTCGCGCTGCACCAACTCGCACAGCATCTGCATTTGCAGGCGTCGGTGGGCCTCAAGAAGGCTAAGGTGGACGCAGACAGCGTGCACTGGCCCCAAGTCAGGCACCTGCAGGACGCAGTGGAGCAAGCCGCGGCGCTCGGGCCCGGCAATCGACACGTCGCGGTTTTCGACGTGGGAGATGGCAAATTTGGAGAGCACCGCGTTGCCGTGGTGTCCGTCGGCATACACGCTGTTTCGACCATAGGCATGCTGCGGCCAGAGGCTGTCGGCCAAAAACTCGTGGTGCGGTCCAAGTGGATAGTTGTCGTAGCGCTGGGCATGGAGCCTGTGGCTGCCGGCCACCTCCTGCAAAAACACCACGTCGGCGCCGACGGCGCGCACCGCCTCGCGCAGCTCATGCAGCATGAACTTGCGGTTGAGCGCCGTAAAGCCTTTGTGGATGTTGACCGTCAACACCTTCATGACTGCAGCACTGGCGCGCTGTGGCGTGGTTTTCATGTGGGGCATAGGTGCTGGCGCGGCCGCTCTTGCGCTCGGTTCAAAGCAGGGCTGTGGCCGTGGACGCTGGCCTGCTTCCTATACTGGGGGTCGTTTGGAGGGAGTCAAGATGCTGTATCTGCTGTTGGGCCTGTTGCTCTTTCTGGGCGTGCATTCGAGCCGCATCTTTGCCCCTGGCTGGCGCGACAGCATCATAGAGCGCATCGGACCCATGACCTGGAAGGCCCTCTACAGCCTGGCTTCGCTGCTCGGCTTTGCGCTGCTGCTCTGGGGCTGGGGGCAGGCCCGGCTCGAGCCGCAGGTGCTGTGGACCACGCCGGTGGCCTTGCGTCATGTGGCCTCTTTGTTGACCTTGCTCGCTTTTGTTTTCTGGGTGGCTGCCTATGTGCCGGGCAACGCGATCAAGGCCAGGTTGCACCATCCCATGGTGCTGGGCACCAAGACCTGGGCGCTGGCCCACCTGCTGGCCAACAACACCTTGGCCGATGGGGTGTTGTTCGGTGCCTTCTTGGCTTGGTCGGTGGCTTTGTTCATCGTCTCGCGCCGGCGCGATCGAGAGCAGCAACGCCTCTACCCGCCCGGGCGCAGGGGCCCGACGGTGCTGGTGCTCGGTCTGGGCGTCTTGTTGTGGGCTGCGTTTGCTTTTTGGCTGCACGCCGCGCTCATCGGCGTGCGCCCGTTTGGCGGGGCTTGAGCCTGCGGCGGCAAGAGACGGCATCAAACGGCAAACGGGGCACGCGCCGCCAAACGCGGAAAACCTGCAGCCACAGGCGGCCACAGGGGCAAATAGCCCCTGCCCGGTCAGCCGTGTCGGTGGTGGCGGCCGCGCTGCGCCAAGTGTTTGCCGGTTTCTTCGTCGAACACCTTTTTCTGCTGCGCTTGTAGCAAGTCGTAAAAACTGCGTGCGGCTTGGGCGCGCTGGTCCATGCGGGCGTTGATCTGCGCTTGCCGCTGTTCACGCAAGGCTTTCATGCGTTCGATCCGCTCTGGGGTGGGCAGCAGCGCCAGCTGCGCCATGTCAGGTCGACTGTGGGGCGGCTGCGCGGTCATGGCCGAGGCAAAAGCTGTCCAGGCCGGCTCTTGCTCGGCGCTTAGCTGCAGCTTGAGCTTGAGCTCTTGCAGGTGGCGATCGTGGCCGGCCTTCATGCGCTCCATCATTTGGGTGCGCTGTGCATGAGCGCCGTGCTCGCCGGAGTGGGGGTTGCCCGCTGCCGGGGTGTTTTGTGCCCAAACGGGCAAGCTGATGGCCAGCGCGACGGCCAGCAAAGACATACGGGGTTTCATCATGGACTCCTGGGTTGGACCATCCCGTTTGGGTTGGATGCAGGCAGTGTGGCGCACGCGTGTATCGGCTCGGTGCCCCGGGCGTGAGGTTTTGTAAAGACCGCGCAAAGTTGGGTCGGCCGGCTCAGGCAGGGGCGACCGCGTAGCCCTCTTCGGTGATGGCCTGGACCAGCCGGTCGCGAGGCTGGCTGCTGTCGACCCGCACGCTAGAGCGCAGGCGGTCGATGTGGACCTTGGCTTGCGGGTCGAGCTGCTGCAGTGCCTGCGTGATCGCACGTTCGCAGTGGCCGCAGCTCATGCCCGAGACGGTGAGCAGGTGTTCCATGTCGTTTCCTTTCGCGCTGGATGGGCTCGCAGCTGGGTCGATCTGATCGTGGCGCCATCGGGAGCAATCGGGAGCAATCGGGAGCAATCAGGCGCCAGCGGACTTGATGCGCATCAAGGAAGTGTCTCACGGGCGCTGTGCAGACAGGGGGGTGGTGGGTGGATGGCACAAAAGGCCTTACCCTATGGGCTCCAGGAGTGCGGTCGGCCACAGCCGGCCACAGCGGCCATGAATGAACCGACCCCCGCCCCCACCGACTCTGATCTGGCCCGGCTCGACCTGGGGATTGAGGGCATGACCTGTGCGTCGTGCTCGCTGCGGGTCGAGCGAGCGCTCAAAAAGGTGCCCGGCGTGCAGCAGGCCGAGGTCAACCTGGCCACCGAATCGGCCCGCGTGCGGGTGCCGGCCGAGCAAGCCCAGGCCCTGGCCCCTGTGCTCAGGCGTGCGGTGCGTGAGGCCGGTTACGGCGTGCGCGAGGAGAGTCAAGCGCCACGCGCGGGCCTATCGGCCTGGGCCGGTTTTGCCCCGGTGGCTTGGGCCATCGCCCTGACGCTGCCCTTGGTGTTGCCCATGATCGCCGAGCTTTTGGGCATGCACCTGATGCTGCCTGCTGCGCTGCAGTTTGCCCTGGCCACACCGGTGCAGTTTATTTTGGGCGCCCATTTTTATCGTGCCGCCTGGCATGCGCTCAAAGCCGCAACGGGCAATATGGATTTGCTCGTCGCGGTCGGGACAAGCGCCGCTTGGGCGCTGTCGCTGTGGTTGTGGGCGACGGCCCCGGCCGGTGTGATGCCCCATTTGTATTTTGAGGCGGGCGCGGTGGTCGTCACCCTGGTCATGCTGGGCAAGTGGCTGGAGCTGCGTGTCAAGCGCCAGACGACTTCGGCCATTGCACTGTTGCAGGCGCTGCGTCCGCCGCTGGCTCAGGTGGTGCTTCGCAGCGGGCAAATCATCGAGGTGCCGGTGGCCGAGGTTTTGGTGGGCGATGCCGTGGTGGTGCTGCCGGGGCAAGGCGTGCCGGTGGACGGCCTCGTCAGCGAGGGCCGCAGCCAGGTCGACGAATCCATGCTCACCGGCGAGCCGCTGCCCGTGGTCAAGGAGGCGGGCGCCAAGCTGACGGCCGGCAGCATCAACGGCGAGGGGCGCCTGCTCATGCAGGCCACGGCGGTGGGCACGCAAACGGTGCTCTCGCGCATCATCGCCTTGGTTGAAGACGCTCAGGCGGCCAAGGCGCCGATCCAGCGGCTGGTCGATCGCGTCTCGGCCATTTTCGTGCCGGCTGTGATCGCCTTCGCCGCGCTCGCCCTGCTCGGCGCCTTGATGGCCGGTTTGCCGCTGGAAGAGTCGGTGGTGCGGGCGGTGGCGGTGTTGGTCATCGCCTGTCCGTGCGCGCTCGGGCTGGCGACTCCCGCTGCCATCATGGCCGGCACCGGGGTGGCGGCGCGCCACGGCATTCTGATCAAGGATGCGCAAGCGCTCGAATTGGCCCACAAGGCCAGTGTGGTGGCCTTTGACAAGACCGGCACGCTTACCCTGGGGCGTCCTAAGCTGGTGGCCTTTGAAGTGGTCGAGCCGACTCAGAGGGCCTATGCCTTGAGTCGCGCAGCGAGCTTGCAAAGCGCCAGCGAGCATCCGCTGGCGCGCGCGGTGCTCGAGCAGGCGCGTGAGCAGGGATTGGACTGGCCTGCTCCGCAGGACCTGCAGGCAGTGCCGGGGCGCGGAGTGAGCGGCCAGGTCCAGGCTCAGGCCTACCGCATCGCCAGCGCCCGCTGGCTCGGCGAGCTGGGGCTGTCCTGGGGTGCGCTTCAGACGCAGGCCCAGCACTGGCTCGAGCAGGGCGCGAGCTTGTCGGCCCTGCTGCAAGAAGACCCGGGCGGGCATTTGCGCGTGCTGGCCCTGATGGCTTTTGCCGACGAAGCCAAGCCCGGTGCGCGGCAGGCGCTGGCTGCGCTGCGGCGCAGAGGTCTTCGTCTGGTGATGATTTCGGGCGACAGCCGTGCGGCGGCGCTGGCCATGGGCGAGCGCTTGGGCTTGGCCGGCCATGAGGTGCAAGCCGAGGTGCTGCCGGCCGACAAGGCGCGGGCGGTGCAGCAGCTGCGCGCCGACGGCTCGGTGGTGGTGATGGTCGGAGATGGGGTCAACGATGCGCCGGCGCTGGCAGCAGCCGACGTGGGCATGGCCATGGGCACGGGGACCGATGTGGCCATGAACGCCGCGGGCGTGACGCTGATGCGCGGTGAGCTCACGCTGGTGGGCGCAGCGCTTGATATCTCTAGCCGCACAGTGCGCAAGATCCGGCAAAACCTGTTCTGGGCCTTTGTCTACAACGTCGCCGGTATTGCGCTGGCAGCCACCGGCGGACTCAACCCCATGGTGGCAGGGGCGGCCATGGCTCTTTCAAGCGTGAGCGTGATGGGCAACGCCCTGCTGCTGCGGCGCTGGCGCCCGGCCTGAAACTCTAACGATCTGGTTGGCGCGAGCCCATCGGTGGCGTCCTACAGCCCGCTGGCGTCTTGACCGAGACGGCGGCCCCGGTGTCCACCCTAGCATCATGCCTTCGGTTCGCCGGGTCCGCGCCGCGCTTGCCAAGCGCCCGCGCACCGAGCACGATCGAAGGCCCTCCTGTGCAGGCAGGGGCCTGCCAAAGGGAGACAAACCATGCTTTATTTGAAATCCGCTGCGCGGCCGGCCGAAGGCTGCGCCTCGAGCAGCCAGAGCCTTGCGCAGCGCCAGCCCAGACAGGCTGCGGCCCGCTTGCCGGGGGCCGAAATCATCTTGCTGCATCGATTGCGGGCCCGGGCGGCCGCCACCGCCGGCCGACTCGAGCATGCGCACCGGGTGATCGAGTTGACCGCCCGTGCCTGGCTCGGTTGAGCGCGTTGAGTGCGTTTAGCGGCCAGTGTGCCGGAAAACCCTAATAAGCCTAGGCGTCTTTGCAGGTCATCATCGGTGCTTGGTTTAATCAAGGAGCGAAGACCATGAAGCTGGATGTCAATGGAAAGGTGCGCGAGCTCGATGTCGAGCCGGACATGCCCCTGTTGTGGGCCTTGCGCGATGAGCTTGACGAAAAAGGCCCTAAGTTCGGCTGCGGCATCGCCCAGTGTGGCTCCTGCACGGTTTTGCTCAATGGCGAGCCGGTGCGCTCGTGTTCTTACCCGGTGTCGGCCGCAGGCGGGCAGAAGGTGGTGACGATTGAGGGCCTGGCCAACAAGAACGGCAAACTCCACCCGGTGCAGCAGGCCTGGATCGACCATCAGGTTCCCCAGTGCGGTTACTGCCAGGGCGGGCAAATTCTGGCGGCGGTGGCCTTGCTTAAGAAAAAGCCCAAGCCGACGGACCAGGACATTGATGCGGCCATGACCAACATCTGCCGCTGCGGCACCTACGCCCGCGTGCGCAAGGCCATCCACGCGGTGGCGGCCAAGGGGGTGCGAGCATGAAAACCCAAGAGCAAACCGTCAAGCGCGCGGATCGGCGCTTTTTCCTCAAGACCTCGGCCACAGCGGCCGCTGGCTTGAGCTTGGGCTTTTACCTGCCCGGTCGCAGCGACGCCTCCAACACCCCGCGCCTGAACGCCTGGGTGGAGGTGCTGCCCAACGACACCGTGGTCATTCGCTACGCGCGCACCGAGATGGGCCAGGGCAGCCGTACGTCGGCCCCCCAACTGGTGGCCGAGGAGCTCGATGCCGACTGGAGCCGGGTGCGGGTTGAGTATGTGCCGGCGCACGAGAATCTGGCTTCCAAGCGTGCCTATGGCGACATGGCCACGGTGGGCAGCCGCACCATCCGCCAGTCGCAGGACTATTTGCGCAAAGCCGGTGCCACGGCCCGGCACATGCTGGTGGCCGCTGCGGCCCAGCAGTGGGGCGTGCCGGCCAGCGACTGCACCACAGCCAAGGGGCGCGTCATGCACGCGGCGAGCAAGCGCTCGCTGAGCTATGGCAAGCTCGCAGAGGCTGCGGCCAAGCTCGAGCCGCCCAAGGAGGTCAAGCTCAAGGATCCCAAGACCTGGGTTATCGCCGGCAAACCGATTGCTCGCGTCGACATCCCCGACATCGTGACCGGCCGTATCCGCTATGGCATCGATGCTCAGGTGCCGGGCATGTTGCACGCGGCGGTGGCCGCCTGCCCGGTGTTCAATGGCAAGGTGCGCAGCCTCGATGCCTCCAAGGTGGAAAACCGCCGCGGCATCGTCAAGGTGCTCAACTTGGGTGAATTCGTGGCGGTGGTGGCCGACAACTACTGGCGCGCCAAGGAGGCCTTGCGCGAGGTGGCGGTCGACTGGGATGTGGGCGAGCACGGCAAGCTCAGCAGCGCGGCCATCATGGAGCACTTCAAGGCCGGCTTTACCCAGCCCGAGCTGGCGGTGGCACGCAACGATGGCAACACCACCGAAGCCCTGGGCAAGGCCGGCAAGGTGATCGAGGCCGAGTACTACACGCCCTACCTGGCCCACGCCACCATGGAGCCCATGGTCTGCACCGCCTGGCTAGAACCCGACCGGCTGCAGATCTGGACCTCCACCCAGAACCCCGAGGCCACTTTGGCCACGGCGGCGCGCACCGCAGGGATTGATCCGTCCAAGGTGCTGGTGCACCCGATGCAGCTCGGTGGCGGGCTGGGCCGAAAGAGCCCGCAAGACTTCACCCGCCAGTCGGTGATGATCGCCAAAGAAATGCCTGGCAAGCCGATCAAGATGGTCTGGAGCCGCGAGGAGGACATCCAGCACGGCCTGTACCGGCCGGCCAGCCTGGTGCGCTTTAAGGGTGCACTCAACGACAAAGGCACGATCGACGCTTTGCACGTGCGGGTCTCGGCCCCCTCGATTTTGGCGACCTTGCTGCGTCTGCCCTTGCCCCGCGGCGTGGACGGTCAGGCGGTGGCCAGTTTCAGCGACCATCCTTACGACATTCCCAACAGCCTGGTCGACTATGCCCAGCGCAACACCAATGTGCCGGTGGGTTTTTGGCGCACGGTGGGCCACTCGCAAAACCCGTACATGCGCGAGTGCTTCATGGACGAGATGGCGGCGGCTGCTGGCAAGGATCCGCTGGCCTTTCGTTTGAGCATGCTCGGCGGCAAGCATCCACGCGACCGCTCGATTCTGGAGGCGGTGGCCAAGGCGGCCGATTGGGGCAAGCCGCTGCCGGCGGGCGTGTTTCGCGGCATTGCCGAGACCGAGGGCTATGGCAGTTACACCGCCTGCGTCTGCGAGGTCTCGGTCAGCGCGCGCGGTGACGTCAAGATCCACCGCGTGGTCATGGGCATCGACTGCGGCTATGCGGTCAACCCCGACAACATCGAGGCGCAGATCCAAGGCAGCGTGGTGCATGGCTTGAGCGCGATTTTCTGGGGCGAGATGACGGTCAAGGAAGGGCGCATTGAGCAGTCCAATTTCCACGACTACCGCATGATGAAGCTCAATGAGATGCCCAAGGTGCAGACCGTGATTGCCTGCACCGGTAACTTCTGGGGTGGCGTGGGCGAGCCGGCGCAGGCGCCGCTGGCGCCGGCGCTGGTCAATGCGATCTCGGCGGCAACCGGCAAACGCTATCGCTCGCTGCCCCTGAAGAACCACGGGCTCAACCTGGCCCGCGCATGAGGGCGGCGCCCTTAGGGGCGCTGCTGGCGCTGGCCTGTTGGTGTGCTGGCGCGGCGGCTCAGCTGCCAGCTGGCCCTGCGCAGGATGTGGCCAGTATCGAGCGCGGCCGCGCGCTGCTGGCCAATCGGCACGAGACGGGCTGCGTGCTTTGCCATGTCGTGCCGGGCTTTGCGGCCGGCGGCGAGCTCGGCCCTTCTCTGGCTGGCGTCGCGCAGCGTGGCGCCGCGGCGCAGCTGCGCCAGCGCATTGCCGATGCCCGCCAGTTCAACCCGCACACCATCATGCCGGTCTATGGCAACGTCAGCGGCTTGCAGTCGGTGGCTCCGGCCTACCAGGGGCAGCCTGTGCTCAGTGCGCAAGGCCTGGACGACATCGTGGCTTACCTGATGGCGGTGGCGCGATGAGCTCGGCTGGGCAAGAATAGGCAGACCATGGCACTTTTTCAGTACGGCACGGACCCCTTCGAAAAAGCAGGACCGCTTTGGCCCGAGCGGCGCAGGCTCTGTGGCGCTTTGCTCGGCGCAGCGGCTGTGGCGAGCGCTCCACTGGCTCAGGCCCAGCGCATGTATTCGGGCACTTTGCTGAGTCTGCCGCAGATGATGGACCCCATTGTTGCGGGCCGGCCGCTGCGCGAAGGCGGCTTGCTGCTCGAGATCCCGGTGCTGGTCGACAACGGCTTTCTGGTGCCCGCTCGTGTGGTGGTCGACAGCCCCATGACCGAGCAGGACCATGTCACCCACCTTTACCTGCTGTCGCAGCGCAACCCAGTCACCCAAATGGCCGTGTTTCACATGGGGCCCTGGAGTGGCCGCGCCGAGATCGGCACCCGGCTGCGCCTGGCTGGCTCGCAAAAGGTGGTGGCACTCGCACGGCTGTCCGACGGCAGCTTTCGCTGGCAGCAGACCGACGTGATCGTGACCGAGTCGGCCTGTGTGGATGGGACCTGAACCATGAGTCAAGCGCGCATGCAGCTGCCCAGCCGCGTTCAGACAGGCGAGCTCGTCAAAGCCCGCCTGCTGGTTGCCCACCCCATGGAGACCGGTTATCTGCAAGATCTCAATGGCCGCACGATTGCGCGCAACGTGATTGTTGAGCTCACTTGCGAATACGGCGGGCGCCAGGTGTTTCGGGTCGAGCCGTCTTCGGGTATTTCCGGCAACCCTTTCTTTGAGTTTTTCTTTCGCGCCGGCGAGACGGGCGAGCTGCTGGTGAGCTGGATCGATGACCAGGGCGTACGCGGTCAGCTGCGTCAACTGCTGCGGGTGCAAGGCCCCTCGTCTTCGCGCGCACCGGGCTGAGCGCCATGGGCATCGGTGGCGGGCTGTGGCAGCTGACCTGGGTGCTGCTGGGCGGGCTGGCTGGGCTTGTTGTGCCAGCCCAGGCGCAGCAGCGCGTTTTGCCGCTGGAGCAGTTGCGCTCGGGTCTAAGTTTTGCCGGCAGCGATGTGCGGGCCTTGCAGGCTGACGAGTTTGCCAATCCGGCCCAGCTGTGGCTGCAGCGCGGCGAGCAGCGCTGGCTCGAGCCGGTGGGGGCCGCGGGCAAGAGTTGCCAGCAGTGCCATGGTGCGGGGAGCATGCGCGGCGTGGCGGCCCGCTACCCGGCCGTCGACCGCAAGAGTGGGCAGTTGCTCAGTTTGGAAGACCGCATCCGCTCGTGCCGGCACAGTCAGCAGCGGGGCCCGGAGCTGGCCCACGAGTCTGAGGACCTGTTGGGCCTGAGTCTGTATGTCACCCAGGCCTCGGCCGGCTTGCCTTTGCAGGTCGATGTGAGCGGCCCGGCGCAGGCCCATGTGCTGCAGGGTGAGCGCTTGTTCATGCAGCGGCGCGGCCAGCTCAACCTGGCCTGCACCCACTGCCACGACCAGAACTTTGGCCGCCGTTTTTTTACTGACGCGCTCAGCCAGGGGCAGCCCAATGGCTACCCTGTCTATCGGCTGGAGTGGCAAAAAGTCGGCTCACTTGAGCGGCGCTTGCGCAGCTGCCTGGTCGGTGTGCGCGCCGAGCTGCCGCCCTGGGGCGATTTGTCGATGCGCCAGCTCGCGCTTTACCTGGGCTGGCGGGCGCAGGGCCTGCCCATTGAGGTGCCGGCGGTTCGCAAGTAGGCGCACACATACCCACCAAACCCCTCGGAACCTCGGTACCGAGGGGGAGGCGGCCGCCCCCTGACCGTGCCGAAGCGTCCTTAACTGGCGCAGCTGCCGCTCTGGGCGGGCGTTTCAGCCGAGGGGAGCCGACTCATCTGGCCGGTGGTTTCGTCAAAGCCGACTTGGTCGAGGTGCCAGGCCAGTGCCGCATCCATGGTCTGGGCGTGTTGAGTAAACCACTTGCCCAGCTCGGGCAGGATCTCGCGCACCAGGGCCAGATCGCCCTCTTCGTGGCCCCGCCGCAGCAACTCTTCCAGGGTCTGAAGCACCACCCGGTGCTGCATGCCGTGACAGTGGACCGGCCCGAAAGCGGTGGCTGCCATCCATTGGTCTTCGCGGCCAAAGTGATCGACGGTGTGGTCCGAAAGCGCCTGCAGCCGGTTCAGCAATTGCTCGTCGTCGGCCAGCTCCGTGGCAGCCAGCAGCTCGACAAATTCCACATGGGTTTGGTCGATGGCGGGCAGGCCGAGCACCAGCTCCTCTGACCAGACCAAGCTGGGTGAAGTGGCGGTAGCGAGTTCGGTGGTCATGCGCGGCTCTGTGTTTGGGTGAAAACCTCAAGCATACAGCCCGCCCGACACCCGCCCCCTGACTGAGGTCAAGGGGCGGTGCGTGCTTACAGGCGCTCGAAGACGGCGGCGATGCCCTGGCCGCCGCCGATGCACATGGTCACCAGCGCGTAGCGGCCCTGAACACGCTGCAACTCGTGCAGGGCCTTGACGGTGATCAGCGCGCCAGTGGCGCCAATCGGATGACCCAGTGAAATGCCCGATCCATTGGGGTTGACCTTGGCCGGGTCCAGCCCCAGCTCCTGGGTGACGGCGCAGGCTTGGGCGGCAAAGGCTTCGTTGGCCTCGATCACATCAAGGTCGCTGGCTTTGAGGCCGGTTTTCTTGAGCACCAACTGCGTCGCTGAGATCGGGCCCACGCCCATGTACTTCGGGTCCAGGCCGGTGTGGGCATAGCCGACCAGTCGCGCCATGGCTTTGGCGCCGCGTGCTTTGGCGGCGCCGGCTTCCATCAGGACCACCGCAGCGGCGGCGTCATTGATACCCGAGGCATTGCCAGCGGTGACGGTGCCGTTTTCTTTCAGGAAGACTGCCTTGAGTTTGGCAAAGTCTTCGGCGGTGGCACCCGTGCGGAAATGCTCGTCGGTGGCGTAGGCCACCTCGCCCTTCTTGCTCTTGAGCATCACCGGCACGATCTGGTCTTTGAAGTAGCCCGCCTGCGTGGCTTTTTCGGCCCGGTTGTGGCTGGACAGGGCCAGCGCGTCTTGCATTTCGCGGG
>CANHBU010000006.1 GCA_947458345.1 Comamonadaceae bacterium | reverse complement strand
CCCCGCGTTACCGTTCGACTTGCATGTGTAAGGCATGCCGCCAGCGTTCAATCTGAGCCAGGATCAAACTCTATAGTTTAATCACTGCAATAAAACTCCTCGCTTTTGGGCGAGAAGAAACTCATAAAAACGGAATTGAAGTGAACTTCACTTCTATCTCTATGAGCGTTTAAGGTCGTCGTAGACCTGGCTCTGTGTTTGCACACAGGGCCTGGCAACCGCCATCAAACGCCCATACTTATCGGCTGTAATTTTTTAAAGAGACCCACCTCAATAGCAAGCTGCAGAAATCTGCTTTTTGCCGTCTTGGCTCTTGCATCGCTACGATCAGCGAAGCCTTGTATTCTATACCGGTTTTTTTGATCTGGTCAAGTAATTCAAAAAAATTTTTTGAATCGACCTAATCACCCCGGCAACTCGCCCTGTTCAGCGAAGCCTTCCATTCTACACCGGATTTTTTTATCTGGTCAACAACTAAATTGTTTAGCTGTTTAGGAGGCCTCAGCGATCAGCCGAGCCCGCAACTATAGCACAGCTTTTAGCGGCAGCGCAACTGGACGCAGCAGCGCCTCCCAGCCGAAGAGGGCCCTTGCGCTAAACGCAAGGGCCGGACGGGCCTATCGCTTGCGATCATGGGCCGCATAATGACTGCATCGCCGCAGCGTGCAAACGCTGGGCAACTGCAGCGCGCGAACTGCACCGAATACGATGCCATGACCGCAAGCTTAAACACCGCCTGGTCCAGTCAACGAGAGGGCTACCGAGTTTTGCGGCACCCCCTCCCTGCGTTTGCTGGAGCCGCTGTCAAACCCACAGTACCCGGCTCGCCCTGCTGGCACGGCGACGTGCCAGCAGGGCGAGCCACCTCAAGCCGCTAACAGCGGCCCGAAGTGACACCAAATGGCCTTGATCACCCTCATGAGCGCGCAACTGGCCTTCGGCCATGTGCCCCTGCTCGACCGTGCCGACTTCGCTCTGGACGAGCGCGAACGCTTGGGGCTTATCGGGCGCAATGGCAGCGGCAAATCGTCTCTGCTCAAGATCCTGGCCGGGATGGAACGAGCCGATGACGGCACGCTCCAGGTGCAGCAAGGGCTGAGGATTGCCTATGTCGCGCAAGAGCCGGTGATCGACGCGCAATTGAGCGTGTTCGAGGCGCTCGCACTGGGTCTGGCCCAGGTGCGCAGCTGGATCGATCAGTATCTGCAAGGCGCCCCTGAGACCGACCTCGACGACCTTCAAGCTCGCATCGAGACGGCCGATGGCTGGGCCTGGGAGCAGCGCGTGCAGGAGTTGCTGCAGCGGCTGCAGCTCGATGGGCGGGCTTTGACCGGTTCGCTCTCGGGCGGGACACTCAAGCGCCTGGCCCTGGCACAGGCACTGATCGGCAGACCCGACGTGCTGCTGCTTGACGAGCCTACCAACCACCTGGATCTGCAGGCCATGGCCTGGCTAGAGGACTGGCTGCTGCAATTTAAGGGCAGCGTCGTGACCGTCACCCACGACCGCGCCTTTTTGGATCGGGTGGCCAGCAGCATCATCGAGCTTGACCGTGGCAAGCTGCTGCGTTATCCGGGCAACTTCGCGCAGTATCAGCAGCTCAAGCAAGAGCAACTGGCGCAGGAGGCGGTGGTCAACGCCAAGGCCGACCGGCTGCTGGCGCAAGAGGAGGTCTGGATCCGCAAAGGCGTGGAAGCGCGTCGCACGCGGGCAGTGGCCCGGATCAATCGGCTGCAGGAACTGCGCAGCCAGCGCGCAGCCCGGCGCACCGCCCTCGGGCAGGCCCGGCTTGAGCTCGATTCTGGCGAGCGCAGCGGCAAGATCGTGGCCCAACTGGAAAACGTCAGCAAGGCATTTGACGGCCCCGAGGGGTCCAAAGTGGTGGTCCACCACTTCAGCACCACAGTGCTGCGCGGCGACAAGATCGGACTGATCGGGCCCAATGGCGCAGGCAAGAGTACCTTGCTCAAGCTGATCTTGGGCCAGCTCGAGCCCGACGCGACGCAGCCCCCTGCGCTGGTACGCCGCGGCACGAACCTCCAGATTGCCTACTTCGATCAGATGCGCGAGGCCCTAGACCCCAACGCCACGCTTGAGGACTTCATCAGCCCAGGGAGCGAGTGGGTGGAAATCCATGGGCAGCGCAAGCACGTGCGCAGCTATCTGGCCGATTTCCTGTTTTCCCCGGCGCGGGCGCAGTCGCCGGTGAGCACGCTGTCGGGCGGCGAGCGCAATCGCTTGCTGCTGGCGCGCCTGTTTGCGCGGCCGGCCAATGTGCTGGTGCTCGATGAGCCCACCAACGATCTGGACATCGAGACCTTGGAGTTGCTCGAAGAGCTGCTTCAAAGCTATGACGGCACCGTCTTTTTGGTCAGTCACGACCGGCGCTTTCTCGACCACGTGGTCACCAGCGTGATCGCCTACGAGGGCACCCCGAGCCAAAGTGGCTTGTGGCGCGAGTACGAAGGCGGTGTCAGCGACTGGCTGATTCAATCGGCCCGAGCCGGGCTGTTGGCGCCCGCCCGCTCGCCTGCGCCAGAACCTGCCGCAGCACCGACCCCCGCCGCAGCGCCGACGCTCGATTCGGGGCGCTCCGGCAAACGCAAACTGAGCTACAAGGAGCAGCGCGAATGGCAGGCGCTGCCCGAACAGATCGATGCGCTGGAGCAGGAGCAAAAATCGATCGATCAGATCTTGGGCGCCGGCGAGATCTATGTCAGCGACCCGTCCAAGGCCGCTGCGCTGGCTGCTCGGGCCGCCGAAGTGGAGGAGCAGTTGCTGCAAGCGCTGATGCGCTGGGAAGAGCTCGGCGGCTGAGCGCGCCACGCTCGGCCGTCAGGGCAAGGACTAAACTGGTCGTCGCGCCCGCCAGGCCCAAGTGCCGAAGGGGCCGTATCGCCTGACCTCACCCATGCCGCCCGAACCGCCCGACCCACGACAGCCCCGCGCTTTCGACGCGGCCCCGGCCGGCGCGCAGCAACTGCCGTCGGCCTTCGCGCCGCTAAAGACGCCTGTCTTCAGGATGCTGTGGCTGACATGGCTGACCGCCAATGTCTGCATGTGGATGAACGATGTCGCTGCAGCCTGGCTGATGACCTCGCTGACCAGCGAGCCGATTTGGGTCGCCTTGGTGCAAACAGCGGCCACCATCCCGGTCTTCCTGCTGGGCTTGCCCAGCGGGGCCTTGGCCGATATTTTGGATCGCCGGCGCTACTTCATGGCCACGCAGTTCTGGCTGGCAGGCAGCGCGGCGGCGCTTTGGCTGGCCTACGCCTTTGAACTGATGACCGCAGGCCTGCTGCTGACACTGACCTTCATGAACGGCATCGGGCTGGCCATGCGCTGGCCGGTGTTTGCCGCCATCATCCCCGAGGTGGTGCCACGCGCCCAGTTGCCGCAGGCGCTCGGGCTCAACGCGGTGGCCATGAACGCCTCACGCATCATCGGCCCCTTGCTGGCCGGCGCGCTGATCGCCGCGGTCGGCATCGCCTGGGTGTTCGCGCTCAACGCCGCTTTGTCGATTGCAGCGGGCTTGATCATCATGCGCTGGCGGCGCGAGCAGCGACCCCACCCTCTCGGCCGCGAACCCTTCCTGAGCGCCATTCGGGTGGGCTTGCAGTTCGTGCGGCAATCCTCACAGTTGCGCGGCGTGCTCGTGCGCGTGTTTCTGATCTTCTTTCATTTCACCGGCCTGCTGGCCCTGCTGCCCCTGCTGGCCCAGGGTCTGGGCGGCGGCGCCGGCGGCTTTACGCTGCTGCTGGCCTGTATGGGCTTGGGCGCCATCTCAGTGGCGATGGTGCTGCCGCGACTGCGCCAGCACCTGCCGGCCGAAAAATTGCTGGTGCTGGGCACCTTGGTGCAAGCGGGCGTGACCGCGGCGATGGCGATCACGCCCAACCTGTGGTGGGCTGCCCCCATCATGTACTTGGCGGGCATGGTTTGGCTGGCCAACGCCAACAGCCTGAGCGTGTCAGCCCAGATGGCGCTGCCCGACTGGGTTCGCGCTCGCGGCATGTCGGTGTTCCAGATGGGCATCATGGGCGGCAGCGCGCTCGGTGCGGCCGTCTGGGGCCAGGTGGCCACCGTCACCAGCTTGCAAACCAGTTTGCTGGTGACGGCTGCCTCTGGCGTGCTGGCGCTGCTGCTGACCCGGCGGCGCCTGCCCGACATCAGCATCGAGGAAGACCTCACCCCCTCGCGCGCGCTGCAGCCACCGGTGGCGCGAAACCCTCCCCAGGGCCGCGTGATGGTGCATATCGAGTACCTGATCGATCCGCGGCAGGGCCCGGCTTTTCGCGCCCTGATGGAAGAAAGCCGGCGCAGCCGCTTGCGCCAGGGCGCACTCGAATGGACCTTGCTGCACGATATCGGCGAGCCCGGTCGCTTCATCGAGCAGGTCATCGACGAGTCCTGGACCGAGCATCTGCGCCGCTTTGACCGGATCACGGCCGCCGATGCAAACCTGCGCGAGCGCAAGCGAGCGTTTCACCTGCCCGAGGACGACCCGCTGGTCACACGCTTTGTGCTCGAAGATCCACGCAGCTAAAGTTCGCGGCGCAGCGACGCCCGCGGCTCAAAACGACTCGTCCGGCCGCAGGTAACGCCACTGCCCCAAGGGCAGCTGCCCCAGTGACACCGCGCCAATGCGGATGCGCTTGAGACCAGTGACGACCAAGCCGACTTGCTCGCACATGCGCCGAATCTGCCGCTTGCGACCCTCGCGCAGCACAAAACGCAGCTGCTCCGGGTTTTGCCAGCTCACCTGGGCCGGCTTGAGCTCACGGCCGTCAAGGCTCAGGCCGTGTTGCAACAAGCGCAAGCTTTGAGCGGGAAGAGCCGACTGCACATCCTGGCTGCGGCCCTGCCAGCTCACCCGCACCAGGTATTCCTTTTCAATCTGAGAGTCTTCGCCGATGAGCTGGCGCGCAATGCGGCCGTCCTGCGTGAGCACGAGCAAACCCACCGAGTCGATATCCAGGCGCCCGGCCGGCGCCAGCGCCTTCAAGTGCTGAGGCGACCAGCGCGTGGCACTGTTGCATTCACGCCAGCGGCTGGCCGGCTGGAGCAAACTCACCGCAGGCCGGTAGCCATCTTCGGCCTGGCCGCTGACAAAACCGACGGGCTTGTTGATGAGCACCGTCACCTGCTGGCTCTGGCGCTCGTGCGCCTGCCGATCGACCTCGATGCGCGCCTGCACCGATACCGCCTGGCCCAGCACGGCGGCGCGGCCATCGACGCGCACCCAGCCGCGGGCAATCCAGTCATCGGCCTGCCGCCGCGAGCACAGGCCCAGGTCAGCCATGCGCTTGTTCAGACGGACCGGCTCGGCTTGCCCCTGGGGTGGCAGGGCACTGCGCAAGGCTTGCGCAGCAGGCTTGGGTGGGATGGCCATGGCAGTCGGTCGCGGCTTCGTTGGAGTCAGGCCGCGAATGTAGCGCTGCGCAGGCGGGGCAAGTCGAGCACGCGCAGGCCGCCGTACTCGACCCGGATCACCGCATGCTGCTCAAGCGTGCGCAGGGCTTCATTGACCCGCTGGCGTGACAGCCCAACCAGATAGGCCAACTCCTGCTGGGTGATCCGCAACACTTGGCCGACACCGGGAAACAGCGCCGGATTGAACAGCGCGGCCAGATTGCGCGCGACACGCAGGTCGGGGTTGCTCAGGCGATCGATCTCGCGCGCCGCAATGAACTGCGCCAGCCGCTCATTGAGCTGGCGCATCACAAACCGGTTAAAGCCTATGGAGTGGTCGAGCAGCCAGTCGAACGTCTCCACCGGCAAGCCAGCGACCAGGCTGCGGCGCAGTGCCAGCACGTTGTAGCGGTAGGGTTCGCGCTTGAGCGCAGTGCCCTCACCGAACCAGCCGCCGGGCGGCAGGCCGGTGAAGGTAATGGTCTCACCCTGCGCGTTGTCGCTGCTCATCTTGAGCAAGCCGTCCACCACACCAAACCAATAGGTCACCTCGCGGCCCATCCGGCAGATGTGATCGCCCGGCACCGCCTGGCTGACCACCAACTCAGCGAGCGCCCGCTCGCGCTCGAGCGGCAGCAACAGATCGAGCCAGGGGATGCCGCCCAGCTCGGCCTGCGTCAGAGGCCGGCGGCGCTGGTGCAAGGTCGGTGCAATGGTCATGGAGGGGACATGTCTGACGCCGGGCTTGCGCCGGCTGGACCGGGCTACGGGAAATCCCTAGGAGGACACACCCTTGATTGTCGTCGCAACGACAACGTGACGTCAAAGCCCCTCATAGCATCTGGGTAACACAGGCGACTTTGACCGGCCACGTGACAGGCCGCATCAACCAGAAGGTGACCCATGCAGACGACTTTTCCCAAGCTACTGCTGCAGCATGCCGCCCAGCGGCCCCACGCTGCGGCCATGCGCGAAAAGGAATACGGCATCTGGCAAGCGCACAGCTGGGCGGCGCTGGCCCAGATGGTCGAGCGCATGGCCTGCGGCATGCACGCGCTGGGCTTGCAGCGCGGACAACACATGGTGGTGATCGGCGCGAACCGGCCGCGCCTTTACGCCGCCATGCTGGCCGCCCAATCGCTGGGGGCCATCCCCGTGCCGCTTTACCAAGATGCGGTCGCAGCCGAATGCGTGTTTCCGATCACGAATGCCGAAGTGACGCTGGCTTTTGTCGAAGACCAGGAGCAGGTCGACAAGCTGCTGGAAATCCGCGAGCTGTGCCCCTTGCTGAGCCACATCATTTATGACGAGCCGCGCGGTCTGCGCAACTACCAAGAAAGCGGTCTGCTCTGGCTTGACCAGTTGATCGAAAACGGCGCGGCGTTTGCAGCCAAGGAGCCCGGCTTTTTCAGAGCACAGGTCGAGCAGGGTCAGACCGACGAAGTGGCAGCCATGTTCTTCACCTCGGGCACGACCGGAAACCCCAAAGGGGTGGTGCACACCCACAGCACCCTGATGGACCGCGCGCAGGCCGGCGCCGAATTTGACAAGCTCGGCAACCAGGAAGAGGTGCTGGCCTATCTGCCGCCAGCCTGGATCGGCCAGAACATCTTCAGCTACGCCCAGTGGTTGGTCTGCGGCTACGTCGTCAACTGCCCCGAAAACGCAGGCACGGTCTCGATCGACCTCAAGGAGGTCGGGCCCACCTACTACTTCGCGCCGCCGCGGGTGTTCGAGGGCATGCTCACCAGCGTGATGATCCGCATGGAAGATGCAAGCGCCATCAAGCGCAGCCTGTTCAAGGCCTTCATGGACGTGGCCAAGCGGGTCGGTCCGGCCCGCATGGACGGCAAGGCACTGGGTCTGGTCGATACCTGGCTCTACGCCTTGGGCAATGTGCTGGTTTATGGCCCGCTGCGCAACAGCTTGGGATTTTCTCGCGTGCGGGTGGCCTACACCGCTGGCGAGGCGATCGGGCCTGACCTGTTTACCTTCTACCGATCGATCGGCGTCAACCTCAAGCAGCTATATGGCTCGACCGAGACGGCGGTCTTTGTCTGCCTGCAGCCAGACCACGAGGCGCGTGCCGACACCGTGGGCGTGCCCATTCGCGGGGTCGAGATCAAGGTGGCCGACAACGGCGAAATCCTCGTCAAGTCAGCCGGCCTGCTCAAGGGCTACTACAAAAACCCCAAGGCCACGCAGGAGGTGCTGAGCGCCGACGGCTGGTATCACACCAGCGACGCGGGTTTCCTCGATGCCCATGGCCACCTGAAGATCATCGACCGGGTCAAGGACGTCGGACGGATCAAGGGCGGGGCCAACGACGGGGCCATGTTTGCGCCCAAGTACGTCGAAAACAAGCTCAAGTTCTTCCCCTTCATCAAGGAGGCGGTGGCCTTGGGAGACGGGCGCGAAAAGGTCTGCGTGATGATCAACATCGATTTCGACGCGGTAGGCAATTGGGCCGAGAGGCGCAACCTGCCTTATGCCGGCTACACCGACCTGGCGGGCAAGGCCGAGGTCTACGAGATGATTCGCGGCTGCGTCGAGCAGGTCAATGCAGACCTGGCAGCCGACAAGCTGCTGGCGGGCTCGCAGATCAGCCGGTTTTTGGTGCTGCACAAGGAGCTCGATGCCGACGATGGTGAGCTCACGCGCACCAACAAGGTCCGTCGGGGCTTCATCGGCGAGAAGTACCAGCCTCTGGTCGACGCCCTGTACACGGGCAAGCAGGAGCAGTACATCGAGACCGTCGTGAAGTTCGAGGACGGCCGCACGGGCCAGGTCAGCGCCACGCTCAAGATCGGCGATGCCAAAACCTTCGCCGCCGTCCAAACAGCCGCCTGAGGCCGCCTGAACCTGCCGCACCGAGCGCACACCATGATCCAGAAAAAAATCGGCGACGTCATCCTCGACGTGAAAAACATCTCCCTGAGCTTTGGCGGCGTCAAAGCGCTGACCGACATCTCCTTTGACGTCAAGGAGCACGAGATCCGGGCCATCATCGGCCCCAATGGCGCGGGCAAGAGCTCGATGCTCAATTGCATCAACGGCGTCTACAAGCCCCAGGAAGGCACGATCAGCTTTCGCGGCCAGACCTTTCGCCACATGAACAGCCATCAGGTGGCCGAAATGGGCGTGGCCCGCACCTTCCAGAACCTGGCCTTGTTCAAGGGCATGAGCGTGCTCGACAACATCATGTCGGGGCGCAACCTCAAGATCAAAAGCAATTTGCTGCTGCAGGCCCTGCGCATCGGTCCGGCCCAGCGCGAAGAGTTTGCGCACCGCGAATTTGTCGAACACATCATCGACTTCCTGGAAATCCAACCCTATCGCAAGACGCCGGTGGGCCAGTTGCCCTACGGCCTGCAAAAGCGCGTCGACCTCGGCAGGGCGCTGGCGATGGAGCCACAGGTCTTGCTGCTTGACGAGCCGATGGCCGGCATGAACGTCGAAGAAAAGCAGGACATGTGCCGCTTCGTGCTCGACGTCAACGACGAATTCGGCACGACCATCGTGCTCATCGAGCACGACATGGGCGTGGTGATGGACATCTCCGACCGTGTGGTGGTGCTCGACTACGGCAAAAAAATCGGCGATGGCACGCCCGAGGAGGTGCGCAACAACAAAGAAGTGATCAGCGCCTACCTGGGCACATCACACTGAGGATCGATCCATGGCTTTTTTCCTTGAAACCCTCTTCGGCGGCCTGATGGCCGGCATGCTCTATTCGCTGGTGGCGCTGGGCTTCGTGCTCATCTTCAAAGCCTCCGGCGTTTTTAATTTCGCGCAAGGCGCGATGGTGCTGTTCGCAGCGCTGGCCATGGCTCGGTTTTCCGAGTGGATTCCCGGCTGGATCGGGATCGACAACAAGATCCTGGCCAATGTGCTGGCCTTTGCCGTGGCCGCGCTGTTCATGCTGGCCTTTGCCTACCTGGTTGAGCGCTGGGTGCTGCGCCACCTGGTCAACCAAGAGGGTGTGACCCTGCTGATGGCCACGCTGGGCATCACCTACTTTCTCGACGGTCTGGGGCAAACCATTTTCGGCAGCGCCGTCTACAAGATTGATGTGGGGATGCCCAAGGAGCCGATTTTCGTCTTCGACACCGTTTTCCAAGGCGGCTTGCTGGTCAACAAAGAGGATCTGATTGCCGCCCTGGTGGCCGCCTGTTTGGTGATGGCGCTGAGCCTGTTCTTCCAGAAAACCTCGACGGGCCGGGCGCTGCGCGCTGTGGCCGACGACCACCAAGCGGCCCAGTCGATTGGCATCCCACTCAACCGCATGTGGGTGATCGTCTGGTTCGTCGCCGGCCTGACCGCCTTGGTTGCAGGCATCATCTGGGGCTCAAAAATTGGCGTGCAATTCTCGCTGACCACGGTGGCGCTCAAGGCTCTTCCGGTGATCATCCTGGGCGGGCTGACCTCGGTGCCCGGTGCCATCATCGGCGGGCTGATCATCGGGGTGGGCGAAAAAATCTCCGAGGTCTACCTGGGCCCCATGATAGGCGGCGGCATCGAGCTGTGGTTCGCCTACGTGCTGGCCTTGGTCTTCCTGCTGTTTCGCCCGCAAGGCCTGTTTGGCGAAAAGATCATCGACCGCGTTTGAAAGACCGCCACCATGTTTTACCGCGAAAACGGTCAATTCAAGACCAGCTACCTCAAAGACCAGCAGATCTTCCCGATCGCCCAGGATCGCTGGGCCATCGGCCTGCTGCTGGCCGCAGCCTTTATCGGCGTGCCCCTGCTGGCCGATGAATACATGTTCAGGGCCATCCTGATTCCCTTTGTGATCCTGTCGATGGCCGCCCTGGGCGTGAACATCTTGGTGGGCTACTGCGGACAGATTTCATTGGGCTCGGGCGCTTTCATGGCCGTTGGCGCCTACATGGCCTACAACACCTTCGTGCGCATCGAGGGCATGCCCCTGATCATCGCTTTGCTCTCCGGAGGTTTTTGCGCGATGCTGGTGGGGGTTTTCTTTGGCATTCCCAGTCTGCGCGTCAAGGGCTTGTATTTGGCGGTGGCCACCCTGGCCGCGCAGTTCTTTTGCGACTGGGCCTTTGCCCGCATCAGCTGGTTCACCAACGACAGCTCGTCGGGCTCAGTGGCGGTATCTGGCCTGAGCCTGCTGGGCTGGAAAATCGACGAGCCTTTTGAAAAATACCTGTTCTGCCTGGGGCTGACGGTGATCACCGCCCTGCTGGCCAAGAACCTGGTGCGCAGCGCCATTGGCCGGGAATGGATGGCCATCCGTGACATGGACGTGGCGGCGGCAGTCATCGGCATCCGGCCCATGTATGCCAAGCTCAGCGCTTTCGCAGTCAGCTCCTTTATCGTCGGCGTGGCCGGTGGCCTGTGGGGCTTTGTGCATCTGGGCTCATGGGAGCCCGCGGCGTTTTCGATCGATCGCTCCTTTCAGTTGCTGTTCATCGTCATCATCGGCGGCCTGGGCTCCATCATGGGCAGCTTTTTTGGCGCTGCCTTCATCGTGGTCCTGCCCATCGTGCTCAACCAGGTGCTGCCCGCCCTGGGCGATCTGGTCGGGCTGACTGTCTCGACGGCCATGATCTCGCACGCCGAATACATGATCTTCGGCGCGCTCATCGTCTGGTTCCTCATTGCCGAGCCGCATGGGCTGGCCAAGCTGTGGAGCATCGGCAAACAGAAGATGAGACTTTGGCCGTTCCCGCATTGATTTTCACGCAGGACTGTGGGCGGCTGACACCTCGACCGCAGACCTCTTAAAAGTTCCAAGGTGTTTATTCAGGAGACCCGCATGAGACTCAAGAAAATCGCACTGACGGCTTCGATGGTGGTGGCCAGCCTGGCCACCACCCTCGCAAGCACGGCCGCCCTTGCCCAAGCCAAGGTTCAGTTCTTCCCCAGCCTGACCGGACGCACCGGGCCGGTGGCACCGAACGCCACCCCCTTTGCAAACGGCTACGCCGACTACATGAAGCTGGTCAATGCCCGCGGCGGTATCAACGGCGTCATGACCCTGGTTGAAGAATGTGAAACCGCCTACGCCACCGACCGCGGCGTGGAGTGCTACGAGCGCCTAAAGGGCAAGCACGGCGGCGCGACCGTGTTTCAGCCCCTGTCGACCGGCATCACTTTTGCACTGACCGAAAAGGTTGCCAACGACAAGGTTTCCCTGATCACCTCCGGCTATGGCCGCAGCGACTCGGCCGACGGCGGTGTCTTCAAATGGAACTTCCCCCTGATCGGTCACTACTGGGTGGCCGGTGACATCGTGCTGCAGCACATCGCCAAGCAAGAAGGCGGCTGGGACAAGCTCAAGGGCAAGAAGATCGCCGTGGTCTACCACGACAGCCCGTTTGGCAAGGAGCTGCTGCCCATCGTGCAAGAGCGTGCAGCCATGCACGGCTTTACCCTGCAACTGCTGCCCGTGCCCGCTCCCGGCGTCGAGCAAAAAGCCGTCTGGCTTCAGGTGCGCCAGCAGCGCCCTGACTTTGTGGTCATGCAAACCTGGGGCGTGATGACGCCGACTGCCATCCGCGAGGCGATCGCCGTCGGCTATCCGCGCGAGAAGATGTTTGGCACCTGGTGGTCGGGTGCAGAGCCTGATCTGAAGGACATCGGCGCGACGGCCAAGGGCTACAACGCGGTCATGATGCAGCACGGCGCCGAGCCGCAAGCGGCCGTGGTCAAGGAAATCATGGACAAGGTGCATGCCAAGGGGCAAGGCACCGGACCGAAGGAAGAAGTCGGACAGGTGCTTTATATGCGCGGTGTGGTGGGCGCCATGCTGGCCGTCGAAGGTGTACGCGCTGCCCAAGAGCGCTTTGGCAAGGGCAAGCACGTCACGCCCGAGCAGGCCCGCTGGGGTTATGAAAACCTCAACCTGACCCAGGCCAAGCTCGATGGGCTGGGCTTCAAGGGGGTGATGCGCCCGGTCTCGACCAGCTGCTCGGACCACATGGGCTCGGCTTGGGGCCGCATCCACACCTGGGATGGCGCCAAGTTCACCTGGGCGTCTGACTGGCTGCAGGCCGATGAGCAGATCATCCGTCCGATGGTCAAGAGCTCGGCTGAAAAGTACGCGGCCGAAAAGAAATGGACCCGTCGCTCGCCCCAGGACTGCCAGTCCTGATGCAAAACGCCCCCGCCTGAACCGGTGGGGGCCGGGTGACCCGCCAAGCGGGTCACCACTGGCAAGTGCGGCGCGCTGCACTTGCCAGTGGCTTGAATGGAAGCAATCATGAGCAACCCCAACATCGTCCTGAATGTCAACGGCATTGAGGTCATCTACAACCATGTGATCCTTGTTCTCAAGGGGGTGTCGCTGCAGGTGCCCGAACGCGGCATCGTGGCCATCCTTGGCGGCAACGGTGCCGGCAAGACCACCACCTTGCGAGCGGTCTCCAACTTGCTCAAGGGCGAACGCGGAGAAGTGACCAAAGGCAGCATCGAGCTGCGCGGCGAGCGCATCGAAAATCTCTCGCCGGCCGATCTGGTCAACCGCGGCGTGGTGCAGGTGATGGAGGGGCGTCACTGCTTTGCCCACCTGACCATCGAGGAAAACCTGCTCACAGGCTCCTACACCCGCACAGACAAAGCCGAGGTGGCCGCCAACTTGGAGAAGGTCTACAACTACTTTCCCCGGCTCAAGACCCGCCGCACCTCACAGGCGGCCTACACCTCCGGCGGTGAGCAGCAGATGTGCGCGATCGGGCGCGCCTTGATGGCCAATCCCAACATGGTGCTGCTCGACGAACCGTCCATGGGTCTGGCCCCGCAGATCGTCGAAGAGGTGTTCGAAATCGTCAAGGACCTGAACCAAAAGGAGCAGGTGACCTTTTTGCTGGCCGAGCAAAACACCAACATGGCGCTCAAGTACGCCGACTACGGCTACATCATGGAAAGCGGTCGCGTGGTGATGGATGGCGCGGCCCGGGACCTGGCCAGCAACGAGGATGTCAAAGAGTTCTACTTGGGCGTCGGCGGCGGCGAGCGCAAGAGCTTTAAAGACGTCAAGAGCTACAAGCGCCGCAAGCGCTGGCTCGCCTGAGGAGACAGCACATGGCAAACATGGCCGATCATTTCGATGCACTCGAGACCCGCTCGCCGCAGCAGCGCGAGCAGGCGCTGTTTGCTGCCCTGCCCGCGCAAGTGCGCCAAGCGCAGCAGCACAGCGCCGCATTGGGCCGCATTTTGGCCGGCGTGCAAGCCTCGGCCGTGACCAGCAGGAAGGCGCTGGCCCAACTGCCCGTCACACGCAAAAGCGAATTGCTCGGCTTGCAACAGGCCAGCCGCCCCGCGGACCCCTTTGGCGGCTTCGCCGCCGTGCTGCGCGGCCCACGCATGCCGCGCATCTTTGCCTCGCCCGGGCCGATTTACGAGCCCGATGTGGCCAGCAGCGACTACTGGCGCGTGGGCCGGGCGCTTTACGCCGCTGGCTTTCGGCAGGGCGATCTGGTGCACAACGCATTTAGCTACCACATGACGCCAGGGGCCTTCATGATGGAGTCGGGTGCCCACGCGCTGGGCTGCACCGTCTTTCCCGCCGGTACCGGACAAACCGAGCAGCAACTGGCAGCCATCGCCGACCTGCGCCCAGACGGTTACAGCGGCACGCCCAGCTTTTTGCGCATCCTGCTCGAAAAAGCGCGCGAGGCCGGACAGGACGTCTCGTGCATCCGCAAGGCGCTGGTGACCGGCGAGGCCTGCCCGCCTAGCCTGCGCGACTGGTTTGCCGAGCAAGGCGTTGCGGCCTACCAATGCTACGCAACGGCCGACCTGGGCCTGATCGCTTACGAAACCCCGGCGCGAGAAGGGCTGGTGATCGACGAAGGCGTCCTCGTCGAAATCGTGCGCCCGGGCACCGGCGACCCGGTTCCCGACGGCGAGGTGGGGGAACTGGTGGTCACCACGCTCAACCCCCACTACCCGCTGATCCGCTTTGGCACGGGCGATCTGTCGGCGGTCCTGGCGGGCAGTTGCCCGAGCGGGCGCAGCAACCAGCGCATCAAGGGCTGGATGGGACGGGCCGACCAGACCACCAAGATCAAGGGCATGTTCGTACACCCAGGCCAGGTGGCCGAGGTGGTCAAACGCTTCCCGCAGGTGCTGCGGGCCCGCCTGGTGGTCAGCGGGGAGATGGCCAACGACCAAATGACCCTGCGCGTAGAAGCCAGCCAACTGATGGAGGGTCTGGCCGAAGGTCTAGGCGAGGCCGTGCGCGATGTGACCAAATTGCGCGGCGCCATCGAACTGCTGGCCCCCGGCAGCTTGCCCAACGACGGCAAGGTGATCGAAGACGCGCGCAGCTACAAATAGGCCGCAGGCCAGGCAAGATTGCACAAAAACCCTGCAGATGGCCGATAAACCGGCGATTTCTTGCCTTTAAGGGTATCGCCCTCCTTAGAATGCGGAGGTTTAACACAGGAGTTCCTATGAAGAAGCTGCTTGCCCTGGCCTTCGCCGCCCTAGCGGCCCTGAGCGTCCAGGCCCAAACCTACCCCGGCAGCAAGCCGATCACCATCGTTGTGCCCTTTGCCCCTGGGCCGACCGACCGGGTGGCCAGAGACTTGGCCGAAGCGCTGAAAAAGGCCATCCCTGGCAGTAACTTCGTGGTCGAAAACACGGTGGGAGCCGGTGGCACGATCGGGGCATCCCGCGTGGCCAAGGCTGCTCCTGACGGCCACACGCTTTTGGTCTTTCACATTGGCATGGCCTCCACGCCGGCCTTGTATCGCAAGCTCGGCTACAAGCCGCTGGAAGACTTTGAGTATCTGGGCATGATCAACGATGTGCCCATGACGCTGATCGGCAAGCCTGCCCTGCCGGCCAATACCTACCGTGACTTTGAAAACTATATCCGTGCCAATGCCGGCAAACTCAATCTGGCCCACGCCGGAATGGGATCGGCCTCGCACATCTGCGGCCTGCTGTGGCAGTCGAGCATCAAGGCCGACGAGACCATGACCACCATCCCCTTCAACGGCACCGGGCCGGCCATGATGGCGCTGATGGGCGGACAGGTCGATGTCATGTGTGACCAAACCACCAACACCACCGCGCAGATTGAGGGTGGACGCGTCAAAGCCTTTGCCGTGACCACGGCCAAGCCCCTGAGCAACCATCCGGTGCTCAAGCACTATCCGACCCTGCAGGAAATGGGGCTGAGAAACTTCAACCTCTCGATCTGGCACGGCCTGTACGCCCCCAAGGGAACGCCCCCAGCGATCACCAAAATCCTCAACGAAGGCCTAAAGAAAGCCCTCAAGGATCCAGAATTCAT
>CANHBU010000005.1 GCA_947458345.1 Comamonadaceae bacterium | reverse complement strand
AGTTCAAAGCGCAGCACCTGTCCTGCGATCAGGCCCAAGCCAGGCGTGGGCTGACCGTCCAAACCTTCATGGCTGAGGTCGAGCAGCATCTACATGCCTACGCAAACCCCAAACAGCGGCTTGTGGGCCGCCGCGTACAGCACCGCCTGGCGCAGGCCTGAGGCGTCAAGCGAGCGCATGCAGTCATGCATGGCCCCCTGACCGGGCAGCACGACACGGTCGGCCGCCAGGATTTGTTGCGCATCGCTGCTGACCACCACTTCGCAGGCTGAACCCAGCGCCGCATGGCGCACCGCCTGCGCGACGGAGCGCAAATTGCCTGAGCCGTAATCGACGACTGCGACGGTTTGCTTGGACATCGGTCAGAACGGCACACCGGGGCAAACGGCGCGGTAGTGGATCAGAGCGAACCCTTGGTCGAGGCGATGGCAGATGGCGCGCGCGGATCGATCTCCAGCGCCATCCGCAAAGCACGGGCGAAGGCCTTGAACACGGTTTCAGCCTGGTGGTGGGCGTTCTCGCCGCGCAGGTTGTCAATGTGCAAGGTGATGAAAGCGTGGTTGACCAGCCCCTGGAAGAACTCGTAGGCCAGTTGCGTGTCGAACTGCCCGATCATGCCGCTCTTAAACGGCACATGCATCACCAGGCCAGGGCGGCCGGAAAAATCGACCACGACCCGCGACAGGGCCTCGTCGAGCGGCACGTAAGCATGGCCATAGCGGCGCAGGCCGCGCTTGTCACCGACCGCCTGAGCCAGCGCCTGACCGAGGGTGATGCCGACGTCCTCGACGGTGTGATGGCCGTCAATGTGCAAATCGCCCTCGGCCACGATGTCCAGGTCAATGAGGCCGTGGCGGGCAATCTGGTCGAGCATGTGATCGAAAAAACCGATCCCGGTGGCCAGGCGCGACTGCCCCGTGCCATCGAGGTTGATCTTGACGCTGATGCGGGTCTCAGCGGTATGGCGGCTCACCTCGGCAATGCGGGCGGTCTGGGCGGGGGAGGTCATAGGCTGTGTTGGAGGGCCTGCAAAAGCAGCGCGTTCTCATCGGGCGTGCCGACGGTCAGGCGCAGGCAGTTGGCCAGCAAAGGGTGCATTTTAGAAACGTTTTTCACCAGCACCCGCTGCTCCTTGAGCGCTTGAAAAACGGCCGACGCCCGCTCGGGGGGGCCACCCAAGCGCAGCAGCACCATGTTGGCATCGCTGCGAAAGGCCGTCACGCCCGGCAGGGCCGCCAGCGCAGCCAGCAGCCTTTCGCGCTCGGCGACGATGGCCTGGGCCTGCTGCGCAAACACCTCCTGGTGCTCGAGTGCAAACAGCGCGCATTCGCAATTGAGCACGCTCACGTTGTAGGGCGGGCGCACCTTGTCGATCTGGGCCATCAGTGCAGCGGGCCCCATCATGTAGCCCAGCCGGATGCCGGCCAGACCAAACTTGCTGAGGGTGCGCATCAACAGCACATGGCCGTGATCGGCGATGCGGTCGATATAACTCTTGCCAGCAAAAGGCTGGTAGGCCTCATCCATCACCACCAGGCCGCCTTGCCGGCCCACAGCGGCGATGATGGTCTCGATGGCGGTATCGTCCCAGCAATTGGCCGTCGGGTTGTTCGGATAGGCCAGGTAGGTGATGCTCGGCTTGTGCTGCCCGATGGCGTCCAGCATGGCCGGCAGATCGAGCTCGAAATCGCGGCTCAGGGGCACCCCAACAAAATTGAGTCCCTGCAATTGCGCGCTCATCGCATACATGACGAAGCCGGGCACGGGCGCCAAGATGCTGGCGCCCGGCAGGTCGCAGGCCATCGCCAGCAGGGAAATCAGTTCGTCCGAGCCATTGCCCAACATCAGCGTGAAACCCGCCGGCAGCTTGGCATAGCTGGCCAAGGCCTGTCGCAAATCGCCCAGGCGCCGGTCGGGGTAGCGGTTCAAGGCCAAGGCGCCGAGCCGGCGTCCCAGTTCGGCCTGCAACTGGGGCGGCAGGCTGTAGGGGTTTTCCATCGCATCGAGCTTGACCATGCCGGCCGAATCTTGCACGGCATAGGCGTGCATGGACTGCACATCCTGACGGATGAGGCCGGCGAGCCGGGGATCGAGCATCACCGGGTGGTCCTCATCGGTGGCACGCTGTCGAGCCGCAGCTCGGCGGCCCGTGCATGGGCCTGCAAGCCCTCGCCATAGGCCAGCTCGGCGGCGATCGGGCCCAAGCGCTGCGCCCCGCTGTGACTGACCTCGATCAGGCTCGAGCGTTTTTGAAAGTCGTAGACCCCCAGCGGGCTGGAAAAGCGCGCCGTGCCGCTGGTGGGCAGCACATGGTTGGGGCCGGCGCAATAGTCGCCCAGGGACTCGCTGGTGTAGGCGCCCAGGAAAATCGCCCCCGCATGCTGCAGCAAAGGCTCCCACTGGCCAGGCGACAGGCTCGAGACCTCCAGATGCTCCGGCGCGATCCGGTTGCTGATGGCGCAGGCTTCCTGCATGCTGCGCGTGTGGATCAAGGCCCCGCGCCCGCTCAGGCTCTTGGCAATGATGGCAGCGCGCGGCATCTGCGGCAGCAGGCGCTCGATAGCCTGCTGCACCTGGCCAATATAAGAGGCATGCGGGCACAGCAAGATGCTTTGCGCCAGCTCGTCATGCTCGGCCTGCGAGAACAGATCCATGGCCACCCAATCGGGCGGCGTGGTGCCGTCGGCAAGCACCAAAATTTCGGAAGGCCCAGCAATCATGTCGATGCCGACCGTGCCGAAAACGCGGCGCTTGGCCGCAGCCACATAGGCATTGCCAGGGCCGGTGATCTTGTCGACCTTTGGGACCGTCTGGGTGCCGTAGGCCAAAGCGGCAATGGCCTGCGCGCCGCCCACGGTGAAGGCGCGGCTGACTCCGGCCAGATGCGCGGCGGCCAGCACCAGTTGATTTTTCTCGCCCCCGGGGGTGGGCACGACCATGAGGATTTCACCCACACCGGCGACCTGCGCAGGAATCGCATTCATGAGCACCGAGGAGGGGTAGGCGGCCTTGCCGCCGGGCACATAGATGCCCACGCGCTCGAGTGCCGTGACCTTTTGTCCCAGCAAGGTGCCGTCAGCATCGCGGTAGCTCCAGCTCTGCCCCGAGGCTTGTTTCTGCGCCTCGTGGTAGGCGCGCACCCGGTCGGCAGCCGCTTGCAGGGCTTGCCGCTGCGCGGTCGGCAGATTCTCGAAGGCTGCGCTCAGTTCGGCTTGCGTGAGCTCGAGCGAGCGCATGTCTTGCGCGGCCAGCGCGTCAAAGCGCTGCGTGTAGTGCAGCACGGCGGCATCGCCGCGGGCCTTGACATCGGCCAGGATGTCGGCCACACGCTGCTCAATGGCCGCATCGGTATCGGCCGACCATTGCAAACGCGCTTGCAAGGCCTGATCGAAGTCGGGCTGCGCGCTTGACAGCAGCAGAGGTTGGGCTTCTTGCATGGCGTAACTTACGGGGCAGAAGGGACGGCCCGAGCCATCGCCTCGATGATCTGACGGATCGGCGCCTGCTTGAGCTTGAGCGCGGTCTGGTTGACCACCAGGCGGGCACTGATGTCCATGATGCGCTCGACCTCGATCAAATCGTTGGCCTTGAGCGTGCTGCCGGTCGACACCAGATCGACGATCGCATCGGCCAGACCGGTCAGCGGGGCCAGCTCCATGCTGCCGTAGAGCTTGATCAAGTCCACGTGCACGCCCTTGGCTGCGAAAAAATCGCGCGCAATAGCGATGTACTTGGTGGCCACCTTCAGCCGCGCGCCCTGACGCACCGCTGCCGCGTAGTCAAAGCCCTGGCGGACCGCCACGCTGATGCGGCAGCGGGCGATCTGCAGATCGAGCGGCTGATAGAGCCCCTGGCTGTCGGACTCGAGCAGGGTGTCCTTGCCCACCACGCCGATGTCGGCGCTGCCGTACTGCACGTAGGTGGGCACATCGGTGGCGCGCACCAGCACCACCCGCAAATCGGGCCGGTTGGTCGCCAAAATCAGCTTGCGCGAGCGCTCGGGGTCGTCCAGCACCTCAATGCCGGCTGCTTTGAGCAGCGGCATGGTGTCGTCAAAAATGCGCCCTTTGGACAGGGCCAGGGTGAGCATGGACATCAACGGATCCTCTCGATGTCCGCGCCCAAGCCGCGCAGCTTGGTCTCCATGTGGTCGTAGCCGCGATCGAGGTGGTAGATGCGATCGACCACGGTCTGACCCTCGGCCACCAGCGCGGCGATCACCAGGCTGGCCGAGGCGCGCAAATCGGTGGCCATGACGGTGGCACCCGACAGACGGGGCACGCCCTCGATCAGGGCCACCTTGCCATCGACCTGGATCTTGGCGCCCAGCCGCACCATCTCGTTGACATGCATAAAGCGGTTCTCGAAGATGGTCTCGGTCACCTTGCTGCTGCCGCTGGCGATCACATTGAGCGCCATGAACTGCGCCTGCATGTCGGTCGGGAAACCCGGGTATTCGGTGGTGCGAAAGGACTGCGCCTGAAGCCGGCCCGAGGCCTCGATCGCAATGCCTTGGGGGTCTGAGGCGACGCGGGTACCGGCGGCCTGCAGTTTTTCGATGACGGCATCGAGGTGGTCGCCGCGGCCGTGCCGCAGGTAGGCCTGGCCGCCGGTGGCCGCAAGGGCGCACAAAAAGGTACCCGCCTCAATGCGGTCGGCCACGACGCGGTGCTCGCAGCCATGCAGGGCGTCGACGCCCCGGATGCGGATGCGGCTGCTGCCATGGCCTTCGATGCGGGCGCCCATCTTGATGAGCATCTCGGCCAAGTCCACGATCTCGGGCTCCTGAGCAGCGTTCTCGAGCACGGTCTCGCCCTCGGCCAGCGTGGCGGCCATCAAGAAGTTTTCGGTGCCGGTGACCGTGACCATATCGGTGGTGATGCGCGCGCCCTTGAGCCGCCGGGCGCCACCGGCCAGGCGGGCGACCATGTAACCGTGCTCGACATGGATCTCGGCGCCCATGGCCTGCAGACCCCTGATGTGTTGATCGACCGGTCTGGAGCCAATCGCGCAGCCCCCGGGCAGGGAGACGAGCGCCTGGCCGAAGCGGGCCAGCAAGGGCCCGAGGGCCAGCACCGATGCGCGCATGGTCTTGACCAGCTCATAGGGGGCCTGCGGTTTGTCCAGCGCCGCGGCATCCACCACCACCCGGGTCGGCTGTAGGGCGTCGCGCTGCACCCGAACCCCCATGTTGCCGATGAGCTTGAGCATGGTGGTGACATCTTGAAGGCCCGGCACGTTGTCCAGGGTCACCGGCTGCTCGGTCAGCAGCGCCGCGCAAAGCTCGGGCAAAGCCGCATTCTTGGCGCCCGAAATGTCGACCGTGCCCTCAAGCTGACGGCCGCCGCGAATGAGCAGCTTGTCCATTCAGCGCCCCCCCTGGGCAGCCCACTCGGCCGGGGTGTAGGTCTTCATCGACAGGGCGTGCACCTCGTCGGTGTGCATGCGCTGGCCCAAGGTGGCGTAGACACGCTGATGGCGCCACACCGGGCGCCGGCCCTCAAACTCGCTGGAGACCACCACGGCCGACCAATGCCGGCCGTCGCCCTCGACGCTCAGGTGGGCGCAAGGCAATCCTTGCGCAATCAGGTGCTGGAGTTCTTCAGCGGTCATGGTCAATTCTTTTAACTGCGGATTTTGAATCCGATGCGCAGCAAGTGCAGCGCGACGGCGCTAACCGCCAGACAGGCACCGGCCACCAGCGCCAGGCTCAGCCAGGGCGAGACGTCGCTGTGACCGAGAAAGCCATAGCGAAAGCCGTCGATCATGTAGAAAAACGGGTTCAGATGGCTCACCGATTGCCAGACATC
This sequence comes from Comamonadaceae bacterium, assembly GCA_947458345.1. Lineage (GTDB taxonomy): Bacteria > Pseudomonadota > Gammaproteobacteria > Burkholderiales > Burkholderiaceae_C > Polaromonas. The sequence goes on along the minus strand of CANHBU010000005.1, from coordinate 10,168 downwards.
GGGCAGCGAGTGCAGCGAATAAAACACGCCCGACAGAAACGTCATGGGCATGATGACGAAATTTTGAAACGCCGCCATCTGGTCAAACTTCTCGGCCCACAAGCCAGCAATGATGCCCATGGCGGCCAAAAGACCTGCTCCCAGGGCCCCGAAAACCAAGATCCATAACGGCGCTGCCCAGGGCAGATCAGAAAACCAGAGCGTGACCAACAACACCCCCAGGCCAACCACCAGACCGCGTGCGATCGACGACAGCATGTAGGCGCAAAACCAGTGCCAGGGCGTCAGCGGCGTGAGCAAAATGAAGACCAGATTGCCCATCATCTTGCTCTGGATGAGCGAGGAGGAGCTGTTGGCAAAAGCGTTTTGCAGCACGCTCATCATCACCAGTCCAGGGATGAGGAAATCGGTGTAAGGCACGCCCGGGTAGACCTGAACCTTGTCCTCGAGCACATGGCCAAAGATCAGCAGGTACATCAGCGCCGTCAGCACGGGCGCAGCCACGGTTTGGAAGGCCACCTTCCAAAAGCGCAGAACCTCCTTGTAAAACAGGGTGAGCCAGCCGGTCATGGTGTCTCCACTGTCGCCGCGCGGCCGGCCTGACCGCTCATCACGTCCAAAAAGACGTCCTCAAGGTCGGCCTTGCGAATCTCCACATCCTGGGCCTGCAAGCCCGCCCGGCGCAGGCTGGCCAGGTGCGACTCGATCTCCTGCGCATCGTGCGCGGGCAGTTGCACCACACGCCCGGTGACCCGCGCCCGGGCGGCCAAGTCCGCAGGCAACTCTTGATCGAGCTTGAAACGCAGCACGTTTGATGAGGCGTTGCGCAGCAGCTCGGAGGTCGAGGACAAAGCCACCACCCGACCGCTTTTGAGCATCGCAATGCGGCTGCACAAGGCCTCCGCCTCTTCCAGGTAATGCGTGGTCAGGAGCACGGTGCTGCCCTGGCGATTGAGCTTGGCGATGAACTGCCACAGCGTCTGGCGCAGCTCCACGTCCACGCCCGCCGTGGGCTCGTCGAGCACGATCACCGCCGGCTTGTGCACCAGCGCCTGGGCCACCAACACCCGCCGCTTCATGCCGCCCGATAGCTGGCGCATATTGGAATGGGCCTTGTCGGCAAGCCCCAGGCTCTCGAGCAGCTCGTCGATCCAGGGGCCGTTGTGGGCAATGCCGAAATAGCCAGACTGAATGCGCAGCGTCTCCCGCACGGTAAAGAAGGGATCGAAGACCAACTCCTGCGGCACCACACCGAGCAGGCGCCGGGCCTGGGCGAAATCGGTGCGCACGTCAAAGCCGTGGACCTTGACCGATCCACCGCTGGCGCGCGACAGGCCAGCCAGAATGCTGATGAGGCTGGTCTTGCCGGCTCCATTGGGACCCAGCAAGCCAAAGAACTCGCCCTCTTCGATCTCGAAGCTGACCTGGTCCAAGGCCTGTACAGCAAGGCCAGAGCGCGAGCGGTACTGCTTGGAGACAGACTGAAAGGAAATGGCAGGCATGAAAGTCGTTATTTTAGGCGCTCGCCCATTAGGCGGCCCTAGGCGGGTTCAAGCGACCCCAAACGGTTTGAAGCGAGCCAGCCAGAGCCCAGTGTGTCAAGCCGCTGGCAGCAACTGAGCCACGCCGTAGAGCCCGGCAAGCTGGCGCAACCGCTCGGGCAAATGGGCCACCGTGAAGCGCCAGCCCATGGCCACCACGCGCCGCCGGCAATCGAGCAAGACGGCCAAGACCGAAGAGTCAAACTGCTGCAGGGCCGAGGCGTCGACCTGCACCAACTCGCCACCCTTGCTCAGGCGCAAGGCCTCGCGCAAAGCCTTGGCACAGGCATTGGCACGGGCATGGGTGACCACCGCCGGCAGGCGCAGGTGGGTGATGGCGGCAGTCGAGGCGGGCATGGTCCTCAGCTCTTTGCAGAGGCGCCGCCAGAGCCAGTCTTGTTGCGCTCAGCCAGGGCCGTGATCAGGCCATCGATGCCGCGCGCGGTGATTTCCTGGGCAAACTGACTGCGGTAGGTCTCCACCAGCCAGACCCCCAGCACATTGAGGTCGTAGATGCGCCAGCCGTCAGCTGTTTTCTCCAGACGGTAGTCCAACTGAATCGGATCGCCCCGACCGATGACCTCGGTGCGCACGATGACCTCGGTGTCGGCCGCACTGCCGCGCAGCGGCTTGACCGCAATGCTCTGGTCCTTGACCTGGCTGAGCGCGCCCGCGTAGGTGCGAACCAGCAGGGTCTTGAACTCGTCCTGCAGCCGTTTTTGCTGCTCGGGCGTCGCCTGCCGCCATGCGCGTCCGACCGCCGAGGCAGTCATGCGTGTGAAATTGACGTGTGGCATGACCTTGCCATCGACCAGGGCCACAATCTTGCGAACATTGCCCGCCTGCATTTCCTTGTCGGTCTTGATGGTGTCGAGCACATCGGCGCTCAGGCGGCGTATCAGCTGATCGGGCCCATCTTGTGCGAGGGCCGTGAAACTGGCCAGCGCCAACAGGCCTGCAGCGATGACGCTCATGAAGCGCTGCAAGAGGGGGTGGTTCATAGTCATCCTGTGTAATCGGAAGCGACAGGCACTCAGCGAGCCGGGGCGGGCTTTTCCGGCAGATCAAAGCGCTCTTCCGGCTCCGGCCGCGTTTTGGGCAAATCGGCCACGCCGCGCCTGCGCTGCAGATAGGCATCGCGCACGAAAGTGTACTTGTCCAGCGCCGCGCCCTCGATGACCCGACCGGCTTGCAACACATCGGCTCGCAAATCGACCAAGCGCAGCCCGACCAGGCTGTACCGCACCGGGTTGTCCTGGACCCATCCGACCAGATCGCCCTGCCGGTCAACCGGGAAGGCGGCGGTGTCACGCAAGGTCGACGGGCCAAGCAGCGGAAGGATCAGATAGGGCCCGCTGGGCAAGCCCCAAAAGCCCAGCGTCTGGCCAAAATCCTCGCGGTAACGCGGCAGGTCCACACTGGAGGCCACATCGATCAAGCCCAACAAGCCGACGGTGGTGTTGATCCCCACGCGCGCCAGCGTTTGGGCCGACTCCCGTGGCTTGAGCTGCAAGGCATTGTTGACAAAAGACCAAACGTCCGAGACGTTGCCAAAGAAATTGCCGACGCCCACGCGCACGATCTCGGGCACTGCCGCTTGGTAGCCCCGGGCCACAGGCTGGAACACCGCCTGATCGAGGGCTTCGTTGAAACGCCAGACCTGGCGGTTGTAGCCTTCCCAGGGATCGCGCGGATCGGCACCTGCACTGACGGTGGCACAGCCGACCAGCAAAGCGTGCAGGCTCAAGAGAAAAACCAGCGCGATGCGGCGCGCGATCATGGCTTGGCCCCCGTAGTGGGCCCAGCCGCATCGGCTGCCTTGCTGTAGAGGAACTGGCTGATCAGGTTTTCCAGCACCACAGCCGACTGCGTGGTGGTGATGACATCGCCGCCCGCCAGATTTTTGTCGGCCGAACCGGCCTCAATGCCGATGTACTGCTCGCCCAGCAGGCCACTGGTGAGGATCTTGAGCGAGCTGTCCTTGGGAAACACATAACGCCTGTCGAGTGACAGGCGCACATTGGCCTGGTAACGGTCGTCGTCAAAAACAATCGATTCGACCCGCCCGACGACCACGCCGGCGCTCTTGACGGCGGCGCGGGGCTTAAGCCCGCCGATGTTGTCAAAGCGCGCCGTCACGGGATAGCTGTTGTCGGAAAAACTCAGAGTCAGCAAATTGGCTGCTTTCAAGGACAGAAAGAGCAAGGCGACCGCGCCGAGCACGACAAACAAACCCACCCAAGGGTCTTTGCTGGAGCGTTGCATGTGATATTTTCCCGAAAACAACCGTCTCAAACACGCGATCTGGAAGGAGCGCTCGACCACCGGCCATGCCAAGGTGGGCTGGGTCAAAGTCGGGCCGGCCCCAAGCCAAGCCCCACATCGGCCCCGCAAGCTGATGCGGACACCCCATTAAACGTCCGACCCCGGCTCGGCGCTGACACGCTAAAAAAACCCAGGGGCGAAAGCTTAATTGAAAACTCTTACATTTTCGCATGCGGCGCGCCGCGCTAATCCATCGCGCCGCAAAACCCTCAAATGCTGAACATGGCAGCTGTCAGCACAAAATCGAGCGCCAGCACTGCCAGCGAAGCCTGCACCACGGTGCGGGTGGTGGCGCGCGCCACGCCTTCGGGCGTGGGCTGAGATTCAAAGCCCTGGTAGAGCGCCACAAAGGTCACGGTCAGCCCGAACACCATGCTCTTGACGACGCCATTGCCCACATCACGAAAGACATCCACGCCGCCTTGCATCTGACTCCAAAACGCGCCCGGGTCGACACCGATCATGACCACACCGACCAGGTAGCCACCGACGATGCCGACCGCACTGAACACGGCGGCCAGCAAGGGCATGGCAATCAGGCCGCCCCAGAGGCGCGGCGCCAGGATGCGCCGCACCGGGTCCACGGCCATCATCTCCATCGCTGCCAGTTGCTCGCCGGCCTTCATCAGGCCGATCTCGGCGGTCAGCGCCGTGCCCGCGCGGCCCGCAAACAAAAGCGCGGTCACCACGGGCCCCAGTTCACGCACCAGGCTCAAGGCCACCAGCAAGCCCAGCGCCTCGGCCGAGCCGTAACGCTGCAGCGTGTAATACCCCTGCAGACCCAGCACAAAACCCACGAAGAGCCCCGAGACGGCAATGATGGCCAGCGAGTAGTTGCCAAGAAAAAAGATCTGGTCGCGCACCAGACTGAAGCGGCGCAAGGTCGGCCCTGAAATGGCCAGCAAATTGAGCAAGAGGCGGGCGGCATGCCCGAGATCGGCCAGCCGCTTGCGCACGCCAAAGCCCAGCTCACTGAGCCCCTGCCAGAGATCGGGCCGACTCATCGCCGCGGGCCTCCTGGGCGGCGGCCCGTGACCGAGCGCGGGCCGAAATCGGCCTCGGCATCGGGGGCCGGGTAGTGAAACTTCACCGGCCCCTGGCTCAAGGCATGGACAAACTGATGCACCAGCGGATCGTTGGAATGCCTGACCTCATCGGGCGTGCCCTCGGCTGCAATGGCCCCGTTGGCCAGGATCACCACGCGGTCTGCGATGCGAAAGGTTTCTTCCAGATCATGGGACACCACCACGCTGGTGATGCCCAGCGTGTCATTGAGCTGGCGGATCAACTGCGCGGCCGTGCCCAGGGAAATCGGATCGAGGCCGGCAAAAGGCTCGTCGTACATGATGAGCTCTGGATCGAGCGCAATGGCGCGCGCCAGCGCCACCCGCCGGGCCATGCCACCCGATATCTGGGCGGGCATAAGATCGCGCGCGCCGCGCAAGCCCACTGCGTCGAGCTTCATCAGGACAATGTCGCGAATCAAAACCTCGTCAAGCTCGGTGTGCTCGCGCAGGGCAAAGGCCACGTTGTCATAGACGCTCAGGTCGGTGAACAAGGCGCCAAATTGAAACAGCATGCCCATGCGCCGGCGCATGGCGTACAGAGCCGCGCTGTCCATGGCGCCTACGTCCTGCCCGTCAAACAGCACCTGGCCGCTGCTGGCCCGCTGCTGCCCGCCGATGAGGCGCAGCACCGTGGTCTTGCCGCCGCCGGAGGCGCCCATGAGGGCGGTGACCTTGCCGCGCGGCACATTGAGGTTCAGGGTATCGAGAATCAGACGCTGGCCGCTGGCGCCCGGATAGGCAAAGCTGACCTGCTGCAATTGCAGCAGGTGCTCGGTCGCATGGGGCGTGGTGTTCATGGAAGGGGAAGGGCCGCAAGGCAGAGGGCAACAAGCCAGCCGTCTGGCCCGCCACTGCAATCATAGCGGCCCATCCCTGCGCCGAGCCGGACGCTGCGATTGATGCAGACGCGCGATCGGATGCAGGTGCTTCAGCGCGGCAGGTCCGACTGGCCCATCAGGAATTCATCGACGGCGCGGGCCGCCTGGCGCCCCTCGCGAATGGCCCAGACCACCAGCGACTGTCCGCGCCGCACGTCGCCGGCCGCGAAAACTTTTTTCACATTAGTGGCATAGCCGCCTGTGAAATCGGTTGAGGCCTTGGCATTGCCGCGGCCATCTTTTTCGACGCCGAAAGCCTCGAGCAAGCTCGCCAGAGGATTGACGAAACCCATCGCCAGCAAAACCAGATCGGCCTTGTACTCCTGCTCGGTTCCCGCTACCTCGCTGAGCTTGCCGTCCCGCATTTCGACTTGCACGGTTTTCAGGCCGGTCACCTTGCCATCCTTGCCGATGAACTGCTGGGTCGAAATCGCAAACTCACGCACACAGCCCTCCTCGTGCGAAGACGATGTGCGCAGCTTGAGCGGCCAATAAGGCCAGACCAGGGGCTTGTTTTCCTGCTCGGGCGGCTGGGGCATGACCTCGAACTGGGTGACGCTGGCTGCGCCGTGGCGGTTGCTGGTGCCGACGCAGTCGCTGCCGGTGTCGCCACCGCCGATCACAATCACATGCTTGCCATCGGCACGCAGCTGATTGCTGAGCGAGTCGCCGGCGTTGATCTTGTTTTGCTGCGGCAAGAACTCCATCGCAAAGTGGACGCCATCGAGCTCGCGACCGGGCACGGGCAGGTCGCGGCTTTGCTCGGCCCCGGCGGCCAGCACAACCGCGTCAAAATCTTGGCACAGTTGCTCGGCGCTGATGACCGTGCTGGCATCGCAGGTCACCTTGCTGCCCGGGCCCTGGCTGGGCAAGGCGCCGATCAAGGTGTTGACGCGAAATTGCACGCCTTCGGCCTGCATCTGCTCGACGCGGCGATCGATGTGGCTCTTTTCCATCTTGAAGTCGGGTATGCCGTAGCGCAACAGGCCCCCGATGCGGCCGTTCTTCTCGAACACGGTCACGTCGTGGCCGACTCGCGCGAGCTGCTGCGCTGCAGCCAGTCCGGCCGGACCGGAGCCGACGACCGCCACTTTCTTGCCGCTCTTGTGGGCCGGCGGCTGAGCCTGCACCCAGCCTTCGGACCAGGCACGGTCGATGATGGCATGCTCGATCGACTTGATCCCGACCGGATCGTCATTGACGTTGACCACGCAGGCAGCCTCGCACGGCGCAGGGCAGATGCGTCCGGTGAACTCCGGAAAGTTGTTGGTGCTGTGCAGCACCGTGATCGCGTTCTTCCAGTCGCCCTGGTAGACCAGATCGTTGAAGTCCGGAATGATGTTATTGACCGGGCAGCCGCTGTTGCAAAAAGGCGTGCCGCAATCCATGCATCGAGCCGCTTGCTTCTTTGACTGCGACTCGTCAAGGGTAATGACGAATTCCTTGTGATCGCGCAAGCGCTCGGCAACGGGCTTGTAGCCCTCCTCGATGCGCTCGAGTTCCATGAAGCCTGTGATTTTTCCCATGATGTGTCCTTGAATATGGCGATCGCTCAGACGGCCACTGGGGCGCTCTGCTTGGCCAGCTTGCGCGCGTGGATCTCTCCGAGGGCGCGCTTGTACTCATTGGGGAAGACCTTGACGAATTTAAGCCGGGCACTGTCCCACTCGTCGAGCAAGGCGCGGGCTCTCTGGCTGCCCGTCCACTTGAAGTGATCCTCGAGCAGCTTGCGCAGTTGCGCCTCATCGCTCTGGTCACGGTGCCAGATCTTGCGATCGATCTGCGCCTGCTGCTCGGCCGCCGTCAGCACCTTCTCCAAGGCGACCATAGAAGGATTGCAGCGGGCGGCGAACTGACCGTCCTCGTCGTAGACGTAGGCAATGCCGCCGCTCATGCCCGCCGCAAAGTTACGCCCGGTCGGCCCGAGCACGGCAACCGTGCCGCCCGTCATGTACTCGCAGCCGTGATCGCCCGTGCCCTCGACCACCGCCGTCGCACCCGAAAGCCGCACGGCAAAGCGCTCGCCGGCAACGCCTGCAAAAAAGGCCTCGCCGCTGGTGGCGCCGTACATCACCGTGTTGCCGACAATGATGTTGCGCGCGGCCACACCTCGGAAGTCCAGGCTCGGACGCACCACCACACGGCCGCCGGACAAGCCCTTGCCGGTGTAATCGTTGGCGTCGCCGATCAGGTACAGCGTGATGCCCTGGGCCAGGAAGGCGCCAAAGGATTGGCCGCCCGTTCCCTCGAGTTGAATGCGCAGCGTGTCGTCGGGCAGGCCGCTGGGTTGACGGCGGATCAGCTCGCCCGAAAGCATCGCGCCGACCGTGCGGTTGACGTTGCGCGCGACCTCCATGAACTGCACTTTTTCGCCCTTGTCCAGCGCAGCGCGCGACTTGTCGATCAGACGCACATCGAGCGCCTTGTCCAGGCCATGGTCCTGCGTCATGACGTGCAAGCGGGGCACTTCGGCGGGCACCGAGGGCTGATGGAACAGGCGGCTGAAATCGAGGCCCTTGGCCTTCCAGTGAGAAATGCCCTTGCCCATATCGAGCAAGTCGGCACGCCCGATGAGGTCGTCAAAGCGCCGGATGCCCAGCTGCGCCATGATCTGCCGAGCCTCCTCGGCCACAAAGAAGAAGTAATTGACGACATGCTCGGGCTTGCCCGCAAACTTCTTGCGCAACAGTGGATCTTGCGTGGCCACGCCGACCGGGCAGGTGTTGAGATGGCACTTGCGCATCATGATGCAGCCCTCGACCACCAGAGGCGCCGTGGCAAAACCAAACTCGTCGGCACCAAGCAAAGCGCCGATGACCACATCACGGCCGGTCTTCATCTGGCCGTCGGCCTGCACGCGGATGCGCCCGCGCAGGCGGTTGAGCACCAGCGTCTGCTGCGTCTCGGCCAGACCGATTTCCCAGGGGCTGCCGGCGTGCTTGATCGACGACCAGGGCGAGGCGCCCGTACCGCCATCGTGGCCGGCGATCACCACGTGGTCGGCTTTGGCCTTGGCCACGCCGGCGGCGATGGTGCCCACGCCCACCTCGGAGACCAGCTTGACGCTGATGCTGGCCGAGGGTGTGACGTTCTTGAGGTCATGAATGAGCTGCGCCAAATCCTCGATTGAATAGATGTCGTGATGCGGTGGCGGCGAAATCAGGCCCACCCCCGGCACTGAGTAGCGCAGCTGACCGATGTACTCGGAGACCTTGCCTCCAGGCAGCTGACCGCCCTCGCCGGGCTTGGCGCCCTGGGCCATCTTGATCTGAATCTGATCGGCCGATACCAAGTACTCGGTGGTCACACCAAAACGGCCCGAAGCGACCTGCTTGATGCGAGAGCGCAGGCTGTCGCCGTCTTGCAGCGGCAGATCGACCTCGACGCGGTCGGCTCCAATGACGCTGCGCAGGCTCTCGCCCTTTTTGATCGGGATGCCCTTGAGCTCATTGCGGTAACGCGCCGGGTCTTCACCGCCCTCGCCGGTGTTGCTCTTGCCGCCAATGCGGTTCATCGCAATGGCCAGCGTGGCGTGCGCTTCGGTCGAAATCGAACCCAGCGACATGGCGCCGGTGGCAAAGCGCTTGACGATTTCAGTGGCCGGCTCGACCTCGTCGATCGGGATGGCGCGCGAGGGCTCGATCCTGAACTCAAACAAGCCGCGCAAAGTCAGATGGCGCCGGCTCTGGTCGTTGATGATCTGGGCGTACTCTTTGTAGGTGCTGAAATTGCCCGCACGCGTGCTGTGCTGGAGCTTGGCAATCGCATCGGGCGTCCACATGTGCTCTTCGCCACGCGTGCGCCAGGCGTATTCACCGCCGGCATCGAGCATGGTGGCCAGCACCGGGTCGTCGCCGTAGGCAGCGCCGTGCATACGCAGCGCCTCTTCGGCGATTTCGAAGACACCGATGCCGCCGACCCGACTGGCCGTGCCGGTGAAGTACTTGTCAACCGTCTGCTCGTTGATGCCGATGGCCTCGAACAGCTGCGCACCACAGTAAGACATGTAGGTGCTCACGCCCATCTTGGACATGATCTTGGACAAGCCCTTGCCGATGGCCTTGATGTAGTTGTAGATCACTTTCTCGGCCGAAAGATCGCCCGAGAGATCTTTGTGCATCGCAGCCAGGCTCTCCATGGCCAGGTAGGGGTGCACCGCCTCGGCGCCGTAACCGCCAAGTACGGCAAAGTGGTGCACTTCGCGGGCCGTGCCGGTTTCGACCACCAGGCCGGCGGTGGTACGCAGACCGGCACGCACCAGGTGCTGGTGGATGCACGACAAGGCCAGCAAGGCCGGAATGGCCACCTGCTGGGCGCTGACGGCGCGGTCGCTGATGATCAGGATGTTGTGCCCGCT
>CANHBU010000004.1 GCA_947458345.1 Comamonadaceae bacterium | reverse complement strand
GAGGAGGCATAGCCGCCGCGAAAGCCGCGCGTGTGGGCGCTAAAGAAATGGCTTTGCTGAGCCGACACGCCCGCCCCTTCGCTGTTGCTGATCAGGGCGCTGGTCTGCAAGGCCGCGGCCTCGCATTCGAGCGCCCGCTCAGCCGCTTGCTCGGCGGTGATGGACCAGGGGTGGAACAGGTCGAGATCGGGGTATCGGGTGGCGATATCGGCCGGGTCAGGCAAACCCGCGGCAGGGTCGCTGGCCGTAAAGCGCGCGATGTCGTAGGCCGCCTGGACCGTGCTCTCGATGGCCGCCATCGAAAAATCGCTGGTCGAGGCATTGCCCCGTTTTTGCCCCAGATAAACCGTGATGCCCAGCGACTTGTCCTTGTTTCGCTCGACATTTTCGAGCTCGCCCTTGCGCACGCTGACTGAAAGGCCGCAGCCCTCAGACGCCTCCGCGGCAGCATCGGATGCGCCCAGTTTCTTGGCATGCGCCAGCGCCGCATCGACCAGTTGCTCAAAAAACGCTCGGCTGTAACTGAAGCCGCTTAAGTCGGGATGGGAGGTCTTTTTCACGTAAAGGCAATCTTGAGAAGGACAACTATGATACCGGCCCCAACGATCCAAACCTGCCGGCACAGGCCATTGCCCCACCCATGCCCCGAAAACCCCGAAAAGGGTACTTTGTCAAAGGCCAGTTTGTGGCCGAAGGCAGTGAACTCGATCTCGAACTCAAGCGCGCCCTCAAGGGCGGCCTTGAGGTCAGCAAAACCGACCTCAAGCGTGAAAGCGCCGAGCTGCAAAGCCTGGGCGAGCAACTGCTCGAGCTGCGCAGCGACCTGTCGGCTGCGCTCGCGCTGCCCGACAAACTGGTGGATGCCTTGCGCGATGTCCGCCGCATCAGCGACTTTGAGGGGCGACGCCGGCAGATGCAATTTATTGGCAAGCTCATGCGCCAACTCGAGGACGACACCTTGCAAGCGGTTCGGGCGGCTCTGCAAACGCAGCGCCAGGGCAGCGCCGAGGAGACAGCCGCGCTGCATTTGGCCGAGCGCTGGCGCGAGCAAATCGTGGCCGATGACGAGGCCTTGAGCCGCTGGATTTCCGAGCACCCGGGCCTTGATGCGCAGCAACTGCGCGCTCTGGTGCGCCAAGCGCGCAAAGACGCTCGCGCCGCAGAGGCGGCCCCAGCGGGCCAAACGCCCAGGCACGGCCGCGCTTGGCGCGAAATCTTTCAATTGATCAAGGAAGAGCTCCATGGCTGAATTCGACCGGGTGCGCATCGGCATCGTCTCGGTGAGCGACCGCGCCTCCAGCGGTGTCTATGAGGACAAAGGTTTACCGGCCCTCAAGCAGTGGCTGGGGCAGGCGCTGCTCAACCCGATCGAATGGGCCGAGCGCCTGATCCCGGACGAGCAGGCGCTCATCAGCCAGACGCTGATCGATCTGGTCGATGCCGGCTGCTGCCTGGTGCTGACCACCGGCGGCACCGGTCCTGCGCTGCGCGATGTCACGCCCGAGGCCACGCTGGCCGTTGCCCACAAGACGATGCCCGGCTTTGGCGAGCAGATGCGCCGCATCGGTCTGGAGTTTGTCCCGACGGCCATCCTGTCACGCCAGGTGGCGGTGATCCGCGAAAGCTGCCTGATCCTTAACCTTCCAGGCCAGCCCAAATCGATTCAAGAAACGCTTGAGGGCCTTAAAGGCGCCGAGGGGCAGACTCTGGTTCCCGGCATCTTCGCGGCCGTGCCCTACTGCATCGACCTGATCGGCGGGCCTTATCTGGAAACGCACAGCCCAGTGTGCAAGGCCTTCAGGCCCAAAAGCGCGCTTCGAGCGCCCCGCCCCTGACCCCAAGGCGAACTCAAGACATCGGGCGGCGGCTTACTTGCCCACCATCTGGCTGAGTTTTTCGGCCTCGAAATTCTCGCGCCGGGCTGCATCGGAGGGCACACAGTCGGTGCGCTGCTCCGACAGCTTTTCAATGGCCCGCCACAGCATCGCAATCTGGTGCTCGTGTGTCGCCGCGTTGTCGATCAGGCCGCGCATGGCCTGCGACAAGGGGTCGTCGCTTTGCGTCACGCCATAAGCAGAAAAGCCCATCTGGCTGGCCGCCTGCTCACGCTTGAGGTCAGCATCGGCCTCAATGATGCGCGCCGGATTGCCCACCGCTGTGGCCCCGGCAGGCACGGGCTTGACCACCACTGCATTGGAGCCGATGCGCGCCCCGTCACCCACCTCAAAGCCGCCGAGCACCTGCGCCCCGGCACCGACCACGACATTGCGCCCCAGGGTTGGATGCCGCTTGGCCCCTTTGTAGAGCGAAGTTCCGCCCAGTGTGACGCCCTGGTAGATGGTGCAACCGTCGCCAATTTCAGCCGTCTCACCCACCACCACGCCCATCGCGTGATCAAAGAAAACCCGCTCGCCTATCCTGGCGCCCGGGTGAATTTCAATGCCGGTGAAAAAGCGCGACAGATGCGAGACGAAACGGCCCACCCATTTGAGGCCATGGGTCCAGCACCAATGGGCCAGCCGGTGCAGCACGACCGCATGCAAGCCCGGATAGCAGGTCAGCACCTCCCAGCGCGAGCGCGCAGCCGGATCGCGCTCGAGGATGCAGGCAATATCAGCGTGCAGACGAGAAAACATAAGAACGACAGTCTAGCGGCGCGCCAGCGGCGCTGCAGCTTGGCCGTCCTTGACCTTGTCCGCGCCAGCATGGGCCTGCACGGCCCGGGCGATGCCGCGCAGGATGTGAAGATCTTGCGGGCTGGGTCGGGCCCGGTTGAGCAGCTGCTGCATTCGCGGCATGAGTTTCTTGGGCACTGCAGGATCAAGAAACCCGATGGCCGTCAGCACCTCCTGCCAATGGCGCAGCGCGGCCGACACCTGCACCGCATCGGCCGGCTGCGCCTGCACAGCGGCCGGCTGCACCGGGTAGGCACCGAGCGCCTCGCGCCAGTCATAGGCGATGAGCTGCACCGCAGCGGCAATATTGAGCGAGCCGTAAGTCGGCGAAGTCGGAATACTCAGACAGGCATGGCAGCGGTAGACGTCCTCGTTGCGCAGGCCAAAACGCTCTGAGCCAAAGACGAAAGCCACCCCCCGGGGGGCCTGCGCGGCGACGAGCTGGGCAAAGTGCGCGCGCGGTGCCAGTACAGGAGGCCCGAAATCGCGGGGCGTCATCGCGGTGGCACAGACATGGTCAATCCCGCCCAGCGCCTCTTCGAGCGTATCGACCACGCGAGCCTTGGCCAGAACATCGCCCGCTCCACTGGCACGCTCAATCGCCTCGCTGCGCTCGAGCACATCGGGCCAGCGCGGCGCGACCAGCACCAGGTCGTCGAAACCCATGACCTTCATGGCCCGTGCCACCGCGCCGACATTGCCGGCGTGGCTGGTCTGCAGCAGCACAAAACGGGTGAGTAGGGGCACGGGCAACAATCGGCTGAACAAAACGCGCAAGAGGCCTGATTGTCGCCTCGCATGGCCCTGCACCGCAGGTAAGCGCCCGCAGGCGTCCACAAGCGCCCTTAAAATGTCGAGCTTGCCCTGCCACCGGTCGCCGGTTAATGCAGCCCTTTGCTCCTTGGTCCCTGCAATGTCCAGCTCCCTGCACCCCATGCTCAACGTGGCCATCAAGGCTGCGCGCGCCGCCGGCGCCCTGATCAACCGAGCCGCGCTCGATGTCGAAGCCGTTCGGGTATCGGCCAAGCAAACCAACGACTTCGTCACCGAGGTCGATCACGCCGCTGAAGCGGCGATCATCGACACCTTGTTGCAGGCCTATCCAGGCCACGGCATCTTGGCCGAAGAGTCCGGCCAGGCACATGGCGCGCGGCACTCGGACTACCAATGGATCATCGATCCGCTGGACGGCACCACCAACTTTATCCACGGCTTTCCGGTGTATTGCGTCAGCATTGCCCTGGCGGTCAAAGGACGAGTCGAGCAGGCTGTGGTCTACGACCCGACACGCAACGGCTTGTTTTGCGCCACCCGCGGCCGGGGCGCTTATCTCAACGACCGGCGCATCCGCGTAGCCAAACGCACCCGGCTGCAGGAATGCCTGATTTCCACCGGCTTTCCCTACCGTCCCGGCGACAAGCTGCGCAGCTACCTGAGCATGCTCGGCGAGGTCATGAGCCAATGCGCTGGCGTCAGGCGCCCAGGCGCGGCGGCACTGGATTTGGCCTACGTGGCCGCCGGCTACAGCGACGGATTTTTCGAAACCGGGCTCAAGGCCTGGGATGTGGCAGCCGGCTCCCTGCTCATCACGGAAGCGGGCGGCCTGGTGGGCAACTTCACCGGCGAGGCCGATTTCATGCACCAAAGCGAATGCGTCGCCGGCAATCCACGCATCTATGCGCAACTGGTCAATGTGCTGGGCCCCTACAGCAAGTTCGCTGGCGTGACCGACAAAATGCAAACAGCGGCCAAAACGGCGGCTAAAACAGCGGCTGAAGTCTCCGATAAAGCGGCCGATCAAGAGGTCGATGCCCAAACGGCTGCCGAGGGCGAGTCGCCAGCGGCCCCGCCGGCCGAGCGGGTCAAAACGGTTTTGCGCGCGCGCAAGCCAGCCGAGCCTACCGGTGCGCAGCCCGCCCCAAACCAGGCCGGCAGATTGCGCCGCGCGCCGGTGCGCAAGGGCTAATTGCGCTGGCAGCAAGAGGCACCCAGCCTTGACGAACAGCAAGCCTAGCGCACCGCCCGCTCCGGCCCAGAGCGCCGGGGATGCAGGCCCGCACACACCCATGATGGCCCAGTACCTGGCCATCAAGAAAGACTATCCGGACACTCTGGTGTTTTACCGGATGGGCGACTTTTATGAGCTGTTCCACCAGGACGCGATCAAAGCTGCTGAGCTGCTGGGCATCACATTGACCACGCGCGGGCAGTCGGCTGGGGAGCCGATTCGCATGGCCGGGGTGCCCTTCCACTCGGTCGACGGCTACCTGGCGCGCCTGGTCAAGTTCGGCCAATCGGTGGCCATCTGCGAGCAAGTCGGCGAGGTGGGCAGCTCCAAGGGACCGGTCGAGCGCAAGGTGGTGCGGGTGATCACGCCGGGCACCTTGACCGAGTCGGAGCTGATGGGCGACAAAAGCCAATCGCTGCTGCTGTCGATTCACCAAGGCCCGCGCAACCGCTGCGGCCTGGCCTGGTTGAGCGTGACCCAAGGGCAGGTGCAACTGGCCCAATGCGAGGGTCAGGACCTGGCCGCGTGGATCAGCCGCATTGGCCCGAGCGAGGTTATTCACAGCATCGAGATCACCCCGGCCTTTGAGGCGCAGATCAAAGCCGGCTTGTCCGATGGCCCCTGCCCTCTGACGTCCCGGCCGCATTGGGCTTTCGATCCTGCCCTCGGTGAGCGCCGTTTGCGCGAGATTCTCGGCGCCGCCTCGCTACAGGCTTGGGGCGCCCAGGATTTGCCCGAAGCCCAGGCGGCCGCCAGCGCCCTGCTGACCTACGCCGAACACACGCAGGGCCGGCCGCTGTCACACATCGCTCGACTGCGGGTGCTTAGCTCGGACGAGTGGATTGAATTGCCCCCTAGCACCCGGCGCAATCTGGAGCTGACGCAAACCCTGCGCGGCGAGAGCGCGCCCACTTTGTTTTCCCTGCTCGACAGCTGCGTGACCAGCATGGGCAGCCGCCTGCTGCGCAGTTGGCTGCTGAGCCCGCGCCGGCAGCGCGAACAGGCCCACGCTCGCCACGATGCGATTGAATGGCTGCGCAGCGGGCCGCAGGCCGAGCTGCGCGCACAACTCAAGGGCAGCTCCGATGTCGAGCGTATCGGCGCCCGCGTGGCCCTGCGGCAGGTCCGGCCGCGTGAGTTGGTTGCTTTGCGACGCAGCCTCGAGCAGGCCCTGCATCTGCGCGAGCAGTTGGCTGCTCGCCAATTGCCGCCCCTGATCGCCTCCATGCTCGAGGCGCTGCAGGTGCCGCCCGCGTGCGCCGACCTGCTGCAGCGCGCCTTGCTCGACGAGCCGTCGGTCCAAGTGCGCGAGGGCGGGGTGATACGCGACGGTCACGACCGCGAGCTCGACGAGCTGCGCTCGATTGAAAGCAACTGCGATGCCTTCCTGATCGACCTGGAGACCCGGGAGCGCAGCCGCACCGGCATCGCCAATCTTCGGGTGCAATTTAACCGAGTGCATGGCTTTTACATTGAAGTCACGCAGGGGCAACTCGACAAGGTCCCCGAGGACTATCGGCGCCGCCAGACTCTCAAGAATGCCGAACGTTTCATCACGCCTGAACTTAAGGCCTTTGAAGACAAGGCCTTGTCGGCCCAGGAGCGGGCACTGGCGCGCGAAAAATGGCTCTACGAACAGTTGCTTGACAGCTTGCAAGCCTTTATTGCGGCCTTAAGCGCGCTGGCGCAAGCGGTGGCGGCCATCGATGCGCTGGCCGCACTGGCCGAGCGCTCGCTGACGCTGCGCTGGTGCCGGCCGGTCTTCGTGCGCGAGCCTTGCATTTCGATCAGCCAAGGGCGCCATCCGGTGGTCGAGGCCCGGCTGGCCGAGCTCGGCTCAGGCGACTTCATTGCCAACGACTGCCGGCTCGACGGCAAAACCCGGATGCAGATCATCACCGGGCCCAATATGGGCGGCAAATCGACGTATATGCGGCAGGTCGCCCTGATCGTCCTGCTGGCCAGCGTCGGCTCTTACGTCCCGGCAGACGCGTGCCAGCTCGGCCCAATCGATGCGATCCACACCCGGATCGGCTCGGCCGACGACTTGGCCAACGCGCAATCGACCTTCATGCTCGAGATGACCGAGGCCGCCCAGATCCTGCACAGCGCAAGTCCCCAGTCCCTGGTGCTGATGGACGAGATCGGCCGCGGCACGTCGACCTTCGACGGCTTGGCCCTGGCCGGCGGTATCGCCACCCACCTGCACAGCAAAACGCAGGCCTTCACCCTGTTTGCCACGCACTACTTCGAGCTGACCGAGTTTGCTGCCAAACACCACGGCGCGGTCAATGTCCATGTCAGCGCCGTCGAATCGGGCGCCGACATCGTGTTCATGCACCAGATCGAAGCCGGGCCTGCCAGCCGCAGCTACGGCATTGCGGTGGCGCGTCTGGCTGGCGTGCCGGCCCCCGTGGTCAACCATGCACGCCAGGCGCTGCAGGCGCTTGAAAGCGGCAAGCAGACGGCGCAGGTGGACCTCTTTGCGCCCCCGCCAGTGGCCAGCCAGAGCAGCCCGAGCGCCCTGGATCGGGCCATGCATGCCATAGACCCCGATGCGCTGAGTCCCCGCGAAGCGCTCGATCTGATCTATCAACTCAAAAAACTCGCCGACCAAAGCGGCACGGGCCTTCCATCATGACTTACTGCGTCGCCATCAAACTCAATGCCGGTCTGGTATTTCTTTCAGACTCGCGCACCAATGCCGGGCTCGACCATATTTCGACCTTTCGCAAGATGATCGTCTACGAGCGGCCAGGCGATCGTTTCATGGTGCTGCTGTCGGCTGGCAATTTGTCGATCACGCAGTCGGTGCGCGAAATCTTGCAGGTCGAAAAACTGCCTGAAGCCGGTAGCGACGAGCCCATCACGATCTGGAACGCGCGCAGCATGTTCGATGCCGCCCGTGTGCTTGGCGCGGCGGTGCGGCGGGTGCACGAGCGTGACGGCCCTGCCCTGCGCGGCTCGGACGTGGACTTCAACGTCTCGCTGCTCTTTGGCGGCCAGATCAAGGGCGAAGGCATGCGCCTGTTTCAAATGTATTCGGCCGGCAACTTCATCGAGGCCACGTCGGAAACCCCTTACTTCCAGGTCGGCGAAGCCAAGTACGGCAAGCCGGTGCTCGATCGGGTCATCACGCCCGAAACCCCGCTGCAAGAGGCCGCCAAATGCGCCCTGGTGTCCATGGATTCGACCATGAAGTCCAATTTGTCGGTCGGCTTCCCGCTCGATCTGGCGGTCTATGAGAACAACCAGTTGCAAAGCGACAAGCTGGTGTGCATCGACCAGGACAACCCCTACTACCGCATGATGCACAACAACTGGGGCCACAAGCTCAGGCAGGTCTTTGACAGCATCGAAGACCCGGTTTGGGACGATGCGCAAACCCAGACGCCGCTGAAGATGCCCAGTGCACGCCATGGCACTCTCAGGAAGATCGCCACAGCGCAAGACAAGCTGATCTGAGTGCAGCACAACGTGACCCGACCCCTGATCATCTTCTCGCATGGCAACAGTTTCCCGGCCAGTACCTATGGCGTGATGCTGCGCAGCCTGCGCGGGCGCGGTTTTCAGACGCAGGCGATCGAACGCTTCGGCCATAACCGGCACTACCCCGTCAGCAGCAACTGGCCCCATCTGGTCGAAGAACTGGCCGCCTTTGTGACCGAGCAGTCGCAGCGCTGCGAGCAGGGGGCTTTTCTTGTCGGGCATTCGCTGGGCGGCTTTCTCAGCCTGATGTGCGCAGCCCGTCATCCGAGTCCCGGCGGCCACCCGGTACGCGGCGTGGTCATGCTCGATGCGCCCATCCTCGGCGGCTGGAAGGCTGCTGCTTTGTCGGTGGCCAAGCGGGCCCGCCTGGTGGGCTCCATCTCACCCGGAGCGGTCAGCCGCAAGCGAAAGCAGTCTTGGGCCAGTCTGCAAGAGGTGCAGTCGCATTTCGCCGGCAAGAAGTTGTTTGCCTCTTGGGATCGAGCCGTGCTGCAGGACTACATCACCCAAGGCACCCGCCTGGCCGACCCCGGCGGCGACCCGGGCGGCCCCCGGGTCTTGAGCTTCGATCGCGACATCGAGACCGCGATCTACAACACCCTGCCCGACAACCTTCAAGCCCTGCTCAAGCGCCATCCACCGCAATGTCCGGTGGCTTTTATTGGCGGCCGCAACTCACTGGAGATGCGCCAGGTGGGGATGGAGCTGACCGAAAAAGTCACGCACGGCCGCATCATGATGCTCGATGGCAGCCACCTCTTTCCCATGGAGCGCCCTGAGGCCAGTGCGGCCGCCATCGAAGCGGCGGTGCTCAATCTGATGAGCCCAAGCAAGCGGGGCTAGGAGCCATCCATGGATGCTCGGCTCACGCGCTCCACTTCACCCAACCCATGTGAGCGGTCAGCAGCACCACTGCACCGAACACGATGCGGTACCAGGCAAAGGGCACAAAGCTGTGCGTAGCCACATAGCGCAGCAGCCAGCGGATGCACAGCCAGGCGCTAAAAAACGCAAACAGCAGGCCGACCACAAACATCGGCAAGTCGGCCAGACTGAGCAGGGCGCGCTCCTTGTAGAGGCTGTAGACACCCGCTCCGATCAAGGTGGGAATGGCCAAATAGAAAGAAAAATCGGTGGCTGTGCGCCGCGAAAGCCCCAGAAACATGCCGCCGATGATGGTGGCGCCGCTGCGGCTCGTCCCCGGAATCATGGCCAGGCACTGCACCAGCCCAACCTTGAGCGCATCGAGCGCGCTCATGTCATCCACGCTCGTGACCCGCACCGCATCGGGCGTGCGGGCGTGCCAGCGCTCGGCCCACAAGATGAGCAAGCCGCCGATGATGAAGGTGCTGGCCACCACCTGCGGTGTAAACAGATGGGCCTTGATGGCCTTGCCCAGCAGCAAGCCCAAGAGCACGGCGGGCAAGAATGCGATCGCGACATTGAGCGCAAATCGCCGCGAGCGCTCCTGCGTGGGCAAGGTGATGACCACCTCTCTCAGGCGCTGCCAGTACACCAGGATCACAGCCACGATGGCCCCGGTCTGGATGGCGATATCAAACACCTTGGCCTTGTCATCGTCAAAGCCCAGCAAGGCGCCGGCCAAAATGAGATGCCCGGTCGAGGAAATGGGGAGAAACTCGGTCAGCCCCTCCACGATGCCCATGATGGCAGCCTTGATCAGCGATGCGATGTCCACGAACCGAACCTTACGAAAAAAGCATGATTATCGGCCAGGCCCGCAGCGCCAGGCGCGGCCGAGCCGGCTGCATCTGTCCCGCGGTCAGCGCCAGGAGCCCCCACCGCATTGCATGCGGGCCCGATAGAGGCAGCAACGCCGACTAAAATTGCGCCATGAATTTAACGGCCAGCACGCCCGGCGCAGAGGCACCCAACCCACGGCCCAGCAATTTTTTACGCCAGATCATCGAGCACGATCTGGCCAGCGGCACC
Source organism: Comamonadaceae bacterium (assembly GCA_947458345.1). Classification (GTDB taxonomy): domain Bacteria; phylum Pseudomonadota; class Gammaproteobacteria; order Burkholderiales; family Burkholderiaceae_C; genus Polaromonas. Next base: position 7,641 of record CANHBU010000004.1, on the reverse strand, counting down.
TATGCCAGCCGCCGTTGGGCCGGTAGCCCCGGTGATGCGGCGCACCAGGCCACTGGGACGATCGACCCTGCCCGGATCCGCACCCGCCTACCGCCCGAGCCCAACGGTTATTTGCACGTGGGCCATGCCAAGAGCATCTGCATCAACTTCGGCCTGGCCCAGGAATACGGCGGCGTGTGCCACCTGCGTTTTGACGACACCAACCCCGAAAAAGAAGACACCGAATACGTCAACAGCATCATCGATGCCGTCAAGTGGCTGGGGTTTGACTGGGCTCAGAAGGACCAAGCCCCCGGCAGCGCCGCGCCTTATCAGGCCAGCGACTACTTTGGCTTCATGTACCGCGCGGCCGAGAGCCTGATTGAAAGCGGCCACGCCTATGTGGACGAGCAAAGTGCTGAAGAGATGCGCGCCAACCGCGGCGACTTTGGCAGGCCCGGCGTAGACAGCCCATTTCGCAGCCGCACCATCGAAGAGAACCTGGCGCGCTTTCGCCAGATGCGCAGCGGCGAACTGGCCGACGGCGCCGCCGTGCTGCGCGCCAAAATCGACATGGCCTCGCCCAACATCAATATGCGCGACCCGGCCATCTACCGCATCCGCCGCGCCACCCACCACCACACGGGCGATGCCTGGTGCATCTATCCGATGTACACCTTTGCCCATCCCATCGAAGACGCGCTCGAGCAAATCACCCACAGCATCTGCACACTCGAATTTGAGGACCAGCGTCCGTTCTACGACTGGCTGATGGAGCGCCTGTGTGCATCGGGCCTACTGGCTGCACCGAGCCCCAAGCAATACGAATTTGCACGCCTCAATCTCACCTATGTGGTCACGAGCAAGCGCAAACTGGCGCAACTGGTCACTCAGGACAAAGTCAGCGGCTGGGACGACCCGCGCATGCCGACCATCGTGGGCCTGCGCCGCCGCGGCTACACACCCGAAAGCCTCAAGCTGTTTGCCGAGCGCATCGGCGTGAGCAAGAGCGACAGTTGGATCGACTACAGCACCTTAGAGGGCTGCCTGCGCGAGGATCTGGAAAACAAAGCCCACCGAGGCATGGCCGTGCTCGACCCCGTCAAGCTGGTGCTGACGAACTGGGGCGAGGCCTTTGGCAGCGATGCCTACACCGAGGACTGCGTCCAGCCGGCCCTGCCCCACTCGGCCTTGGCCGAGGGCCAAACACCGCCGCCCGAGCGGGTGTTCAAGATCGGCCAGCAGGTGTGGATTGAGCGTGAAGATTTTGAAGAGGTGCCGCCCAAGGGCTACAAGCGCCTGTTTCCGGGCAATGTGGTGCGCCTCAAGGGCGGCTACGTCATCGAGTGCACCGGCTGCCTGCGCGATGCAACTGGCCGCGTCACTGAGGTTCATGCCAAGGTCATCCCCGGCACCAAAAGCGGCACCTCAGGGGCCGACAGCGTCAAGGCCAAGGCGGCCATCACTTGGGTGGGGGTGTCCGACGGGGTGCCGGCTGAGGTGCGCCTGTACGAGCGCCTGTTCATGCAGGCGCACCCCGATGCAGGTGATCAGGACTTCCTGCAAGCCCTGAACCCGGACAGCCTGAAAGTGGTCCAGGCCTACGTGGAGCCCTCGCTGGCCATGGCGCAGGCTGACCAGAAGTTTCAGTTCGAGCGGCACGGCTACTTCGTGGCCGACCGGACCGATCATGCACCCGGCAAGCCGGTGTTCAACCGGGCGGTCGGGCTCAAGGACAGCTGGGGCAAACAGCCCTGAGCCCAGGCGATTGGGCAGTTGAGCGCGCGGGCCTCACGCGCCTTCGCTGACCCGTCGACGCCCCGCCCGAGCATGGCTGGCGCAGGCATCAGGCTTGGGCAATCGGCCAAGGCTGGCTAAGATGGCTGGTCCATGCGCCGTCTGCACAAAACCCTTGCCCTGACCTTCGTCGCCTTGGCGGCCGGCGCATGGCTGGCCTGGACGGTCTGGTTCCCTTTGCCCGAGCGCGAGGGCAGCGTGGCCATCAGCGGCCTCAAGGCGGCGGTGACGGTGCGCTACGACGAGCGGGGCGTGCCGCATATTCGCGCCGAAAACGAGATCGATCTTTACCGGGCACTGGGCTATGTACACGCCCAGGACAGATTGTTCCAAATGGAGATGATGCGCCGCCTGGCCAATGGCGAATTGGCCGAAATCCTGGGGCCGGCCCTGCTCGATACCGACAGGCTGTTTCGCACGCTGGGGCTGCGCCAGCATGGCCAGCAGCGCGCTGCCAGCATGGACCGTTCGCAAGCAAGCACGCTGGCGCTGCTGGCCTACCTCGATGGCATCAATCAATTTCAGGAGCGCGAGCGACTCCCGATCGAATTCAAATTGCTGGGCATCGAGCCGCGCGACTTTTCCGCACAAGATGTGTGGGCGGTGTCCGGTTATCTGGCCTACAGCTTCGCTGCGGCTTTTCGCACCGAGCCCGTGCTCACGCATATTCGCGACCAACTCGGCGCGCCCTACCTGCGCATCTTCCAGGCCGAAGGCCAAACGGCACGCCACGCGACTCTTGAGCCCGCCACGGCCCAGAGCCTGGCCCAAGTGGCCAGCTTGAGCCTGCAAGCCATCGAAGAGGCCAGGCTGCCGCTGCAGCACGGCAGCAACGCCTGGGCGCTGTCCGGCTCACGCACGGCCAGCGGCAAGCCCCTGCTCGCGGGCGATCCACACATCAGCTTTGCCTTGCCCAGCGTCTGGTACGAGGCGCATTTGCAGGCGCCAGGCATGGAGCTGTATGGCTACCACCAAGCCCTTAGCCCCTTCGCCCTGATTGGACACAACCAGGCCTTTGCCTGGAGCTTGACCATGTTCCAGAACGACGACGTCGACTTCGTTGCGGAAAAGACCGACCCGAGCCGGCCCGATCAGGTCTGGCATCAGGGGCGCTGGGTGCCCCTGCAAGTCGAGCAGGAGCACATTGCGGTCAAGGGCCAGGAACCGGTGCCCATCACTCTGAGACGCTCGCCGCACGGACCTCTGATCACCGACGTTTTTAGGCCTGGGCTGTCCCATCAGGCGGTGGCTCTGTGGTGGACCTTCTTGGATTCAGAAAACCCTTTGCTCGACGCATTTCACAGCCTCAACCGGGCCGACACACTGGGCAAGGCACGCGAGGCAGTGAGCAAGATCCACGCGCCTGGGCTCAATGTGGTCTGGGCCAATGCAGGCGGCGACATCGCCTGGTGGGCAGCAGCCCGACTGCCGCTGCGCCCGGCCGGGGTCGACCCGCGCTTTGTGCTCGATGCCAGCCGCGGCGAAGCCGTCAAGCTGGGGTACGCGCCTTTTGCGCAAAATCCGCAGGAGGAAAATCCGGCCCGTGGCTACATCGTGTCAGCCAACCACCAACCCAGCGGCTTGAACCCGCCCGCGGGCTACTACAACCTGCCCGAGCGCGCCCGGCGCATCGATGCCGCCTTGCGCGATCCCCAGCGCAAATGGACGCTGCCCGAAAGTCAAGGGCTGCAGCAAGACGCCACCACGTCCTACGCCGGCAGACTGCTCAAAATCCTGCTGGCCGCCGTGCAAGACCGCAGCGCCGAAGACGAGGCGCTGCTGCGCAGCCTGGCTCAGTGGGACGGCGCGCACAGCCGCGACAGCGTGCAGGCGACCGTGTTCACCCAGTGGCTGTATGAAACCGCCCGCGCCGCCCTGCTCGATGAGCTTGGCCCTGTGCATTTCGAGCATCTGCTCAAGACCCGCGCCCTCGATCACGCCCTGCCCCAACTGCTGGCCGATCCGGCATCGCCCTGGTGGGACCGGCAGGCCACAGCGCAGATCGAGACGCGTGAAGACATCGTGTACCAAGCTTGGCAGGCCAGCTTGCAACACCTGCGCAGCGTGCTGGGCACCGACACCCGTGCATGGGCCTGGGAAAAGGCGCACACGGTCACGCATGGCCATCCGCTGGGGCGCAAAAAACCACTGCACCTGCTGTTCGACGTTGGGCCTTATGGCGTGCCCGGAGGGCGTGAATTGCCCAACAACTTCTCCCATCCCCTGGGACCGGCCCCCTGGAAGGTGACCTACGGGCCCTCGACGCGGCGCGTCATCGACCTGAGCCAGCCCGACCGGGCCGTCGGCGGCGTTCCAACGGGACAAAGCGGCGTCTTGTTTGATCGCCATTACAAGGACCAGGCCCAAGCGTTTCATCAGGGCCAAGACGCCGCGCAGCACCTGCTCGAAGCCAGCGTACGAGCGCACACGCGCAGTACGCTGACCCTGCGGCCGCAACGCTAGCGGCAGGAGCGGGCGCCCCTGCCCGCATCTGGGCTTGCCCTTTAGCGATCGCTGCGTGCAACGCCCCAGGCCATCAGCAGGGCCAGCAGGGCCATCGGCACGCAAAGCCAGAACACGCTGACCAATCCCCAGTGGCTGCTGAGCAAGCCTCCGAGCAAGCCACCGATCACCCCGGGCAGACCATAGGCCGCCACGGTGTAGAGCGCCTGGCCCCGGCCGCGCAGCTGATCTGAAAAGTGCTGCGACAGCCAGGCAATGCACACCGTATGGTGGGTGGCAAAAGTGATCGCGTGCAGGCACTGGGCCAACACAAGCACCCACAACTGCTCAGCAGCACCGGCCGTCATCACCATCCGCAAGGCCATCACGCCAGCGCAAACCATGAGCCAATAACTCAAGGGCAAACGCGGCAGCCAGCGCGACTGCGTGAAGAACCAGGCGATCTCGACCAGCACCGATGCTGCCCAAAGCAAACCGATGGTGGTCTTGCTGTAGCCCAGCTCATCGAGGTAAAGCGAAAAGAACACATACACACTGATGTGCGCCAGCACATGAAAAAAGGCCGACGCAAAAAACAGCTGCACCGAACGCTGGCGCAGCACCGGCAGCACACTGGCCTGGTCCTCGCGCGCCACCACCGCCTCCCTCACGTTGGGCAGACACCAGGCGCTTGCCGCTACCGCTGCGATGGTCAAGCAGGTCACCCAGGGGAAATAGGCCATGCCAAAACGCTCGAACCACCAGCCAGCCAGGATGACCGTGACCAAAAAACCTGCCGATCCGAACACCCGCACCCGGCCATAGCGGCGGCTGTCGAATTGACCGTCTCGGCTCACCAGTTGGCTGAGCACCGCCTCACTCATGGGCATCATGCCGCTGGTGTGGGCAAACAGCAGCAACAAGACCACCAGCAGCCACCAAAACCCGCCATCCCACCAAAGTCCCAGCGAGATCAACAAAGAAGCGGTGGCGCCGTAGCGCAGCAAAAGAACCCGCTGGCCGGTGTGATCGCTCAGCCAACCCCAGCCATAAGGGGCCAGCAGGCGGCTAGCCGATTGCAGCGACATCAGCACGCTGATGGCCACCAGACTGAGCCCCATGTCCTTGAGCCACAAAGGCAGGTAGGGGTTAAAGAAGCCGATGTGCGCGAAGTAGGTGGCCACCAGGGCCGAGAGGGCCGAAAGTTGGCTGGGCATCAGCGCTCAGACGGGGCCGGATGAAGCCGCGATGCGGGGCAAAAGCGGCTGCACGTCGGCGCACTGAGCGCGGTGCTGCAAGGCATGCTCCATCACCACAAGGGCCAGCATGGCCTCGGCAATCGGCGTGGCGCGTATGCCCACGCAGGGGTCATGTCGGCCACGGGTGACCACTTCGGTGGCCTGCCCGCTGCGGTCAATGGATGGCCGAGGCGTGATGATGGACGACGTGGGCTTGATCGCCAGGCTCACCTCCAGGTCCTGGCCAGTGGAAATGCCACCGAGCACACCGCCGGCGTGGTTGGAGGCAAAACCGGCCGGCGTCAGCGCATCGCCGTGAACGCTTCCGCGCTGGGTGATGCTCGCAAAGCCGGCGCCGATTTCGACGCCTTTGACCGCGTTGATGCCCATCATGGCGTAGGCAATATCGGCATCGAGCTTGTCATACAGCGGCTGACCCAGACCCACCGGCATGCCGCTGGCCACCACGCGCAAGCGAGCGCCGCAGGAATCACCGGACTTGCGCAGCGCGTCCATATAGGCCTCGAGCGCTGAGACATCGGCAAGCGGCGCAAAAAACGGGTTGTGGTTGACATGATCCCAGGACTCAAAGGCAATCGGCAACTCGCCGATCTGGGTCAGGCAGCCTCTGAATTCGACGCCGTGGCTCAAGCGCAGCCATTTCTTGGCCACCGCACCGGCGGCGACCATGGGCGCAGTCAGGCGCGCCGACGAGCGGCCGCCGCCGCGCGGGTCACGAACGCCGTATTTGTGGGCATAGGTGTAGTCGGCATGGCCGGGACGAAAGGTATCGAGCAGGTTGCCGTAGTCTTTGCTGCGCTGATCGGTGTTGCGGATCAGCAGGGCGATCGGGGTGCCGGTGGTCTGGCCTTCGTAGACGCCCGAAAGAATCTCCACCGCATCGGGCTCGTTGCGCTGGGTGACGTAGCGGCTGGTGCCGGGGCGACGGCGGTCCAGGTCGGGCTGGATGTCGGCCTCGCTGAGCGCGAGCCCCGGCGGGCAGCCGTCGATCACGCAGCCCACAGCCGTGCCGTGCGATTCACCGAAATTGGTGACCGCGAAAAGTTGTCCAAAAGTGTTGCCGCTCATGGCCGGGATTATCCCCGAGCCGGCGGCGGCCCTGCTCTGCCTTGACCTGGCCTACTTCGAGGCGCTGGCCTCGTCCTCGCCCGGCCAGTCGCGGATGTAGGCCTTGAGCAGCTTGTTTTCAAAATTTTGGCTGTCGACCACCGCCTTGGCCACGTCATAAAAGCTGATCACGCCCATGAGCGTGCGGCTGTCGAGCACTGGCATGTAGCGCGCATGGCGCTCGAGCATCATGCGCCTGACCTCGTCGAGCTCGGTGGCCAGGGTGCAGGTCAGGGGATGGTCGTCCATGGCGCTGCGCACCAGCCGCGTACCCAGCGCGCCGCCATTGGCCACCAGGCTGGCCATCACCTCCCGGAAGGTGAGCATGCCCACCAAATCACCGTGCTCCATGACGACGAGCGAGCCGATGTCTTTATCGGCCATGATCTGAACGGCCTCAGCCAGGGCCTGCTCGGGCTTGACCGTGTACAGGGTTCCGCCTTTGACCTTGAGGATGTCCGCGACCTTCATGAACGAGCTCTCCTGGCTGGACGGCCCGTGCACCACCGCATGGACCGGCCACCAATATAGCCCACAATTGACGCCGCAAACCCGATGGACTGACCCCTAGGAGATCCGACCGCCATGCCCGGCTACCTCGACCCTGGTTTTGACACCCTGGCGCTGCATGCCGGCGCCAGCCCCGACCCCACTACCGGCGCGCGCGCCGTACCCATCCATCTGAGCACATCCTTTGTGTTCGAGTCCAGCGAGCAGGCAGCCAGCCTCTTCAATTTGGAGCGGGCTGGCCATGTGTATTCGCGCATCAGCAACCCCACCAATGCGGTGCTGGAGCAACGCATCTCAGCATTAGAGGGCGGTATCGGAGCCATTGCCACAGCCAGCGGCCAGGCGGCGCTGCATCTGGCCGTGGCCACCTTGCTCGACGCCGGCTCGCACATCGTCGCCTCTTCGGCCATCTATGGCGGCTCACACAATTTACTGCACTACACCTTGCGCCGCTTCGGCATAGAGACCACCTTTGTGGCGCCCGGCGACTTGGACGCCTGGCGGTCGGCGCTGCGGCCCAACACCCGGCTGCTGGTTGGCGAAACCG
>CANHBU010000003.1 GCA_947458345.1 Comamonadaceae bacterium | reverse complement strand
GCTCGAAATGATCAAACCCCATTCGCTCATGCCCGCGCTCAAAAGCGTGATGGCCACCTTGCACCGCGATCCCGGCTGGTTGCGCGTGCGCGCACCCCTGATGCCGCTGAGTGCGCAGGCGCACGCCCAGTTTTCTGCGACGATCGAGGCCTTTGGCATCGATCGCGCGCGCGAATGAGTTTTCACCCCGCTATCCCACCTGTTCCCTCAAGCAACACTGACAAGGAGACCGCTATGACCTCAACTTTCACCCTGCGCCGCGGCCTGATCGCCGCCAGCGTCTCGGCCCTGGCCCTGTGCGGCATGGCCGGCCAAGCCCTGGCTCAGGCCAAGATCCCGATGCGTATTTCCACCCCGGCTGTTCCCGACGACTGGCACGCCAAGATGTGGACCGTGTTCAAGGACACGCTGGAAAAGTCCAACGCCAACCAGTTCGATGTGCAGATCAATCTGAACGCCTCTTTGTTCAAACAGGGCACCGAGCCGGCGGCGATGGCGCGCGGCAACCTGGAGTTGTCGTCGATTTCCGCTTTCGACATTGCCAAGATGGTGCCCGAGTTCTCGATCTTCACCGCAGGCTATGTGGTGCGCGATCCGCAGCACCAGCAAAAGGTGTTCAACGGCCCGATCGGCGAGCAGCTCTTCAAGACCGTCTCTGACAAGATGGACGTGACGGTGCTCTCGACCGTCTACCTGGGCACGCGCCAGGTCAATCTGCGCGAAGTGCGCAATGTGCGCACCCCGGCCGACCTCAAGGGCGTCAAGCTGCGCATGCCGGGCTCCAAGGAGTGGCTCTTCCTGGGCGAGGCACTGGGCGCAACGGCCACCCCGCTGGCCTTCGGCGAGGTCTATCTGGGTCTGAAGACCGGCACCATCGACGGCCAGGACAATCCGCTGCCCACCGTGCGCGCGGCCAAGTTCTTTGAGGTCACCAAGCAACTGGTGCTGACCAACCACCTGGTCGACGGCATCTTCATTGCCATTTCCAACAAAACCTGGAACGCCCTGAGCGCTGCGCAAAAGCAAAGCGTGCGCGCGGCAGCCCAGGCGGCGGCGCAGTACAACAATGAAAACCGCATCAAAGAGGAAGGCCAGATCGTCGACTTCTTCAAGCAGCAGGGCTTGCAAGTGACCACGCCGGATGCCGATGCTTTCCGCAAAGCGGTGCAAGACACCTATGGCAAGTCCGACTACGCCAAGGTCTGGCCCGCAGGCCTGCTCGATCGCATCAACAACACCCGCTGATCGATGCAGCTGCTGCGCCGCGCCGCCCATGGTTTGGGCGGCTTGCTCTTCTTGTGCCTGTTTGCTGTCTTTCTGATCCAGATCGCGGCGCGCTTTGGTTTTAACCGGCCGCTGCCCTGGACCGATGAGCTGGCGGTGATCCTGTACCTGTGGGTCATCCTCTGGGCCTCGGCCGTCATGGTCAGCGAGCGCGAGCAGGTGGTGTTCGACCTGCTCTGGAACAGCGTGGGCAAGCCGGCGCGGCGCGCCATGCGCGTGGTGGGCCATCTCATGATCGGCGGCTTGGCGGGCGTGGCCCTGCCGGCGAGCTGGGACTATGTGCGCTTTATGGCGCGCGAAGGCACGCCGGTGCTGGGGCTGTCCTTTCAGTGGGTGTTCATGCCCTTTGTGCTGCTGCTGGCCGCGCTGGTGCTGCGCAGCGTCTGGGGCATCTGGCAGGCCCTGCGCGGCCAAGGCCTTGAAGACCAGGGGCTGCCCTCATGAGCGCTGCACTGTGGGCCCTGGCGGGCGTTGTGGTGGCCGGCATGCTGCTGCGCATGCCGATTGGCTTTTCGATGCTGATGTCGGGCGTGGCCTACCTGCTGGTCAAGGGCCAGGATCTGGGACTGGTGGCCGAGCAGGTGAGCAATGGCCTGTACAACAGCTACGTGCTGCTGGCGGTGCCGCTGTTCGTGTTTGCCGCCAACATCATGAATGCCGGTACGGTCAGCGAGCGCATCTTTGACTTTTGCCGCATTCTGGTCGGGCGCATGCGCGGCGGCCTGGCGCAGGTCGATATCTTGGTCAGCGTCATCTTCTCAGGCATGAGCGGCAGTGCAATTGCCGATGCCGCCGGCCCCGGCCTGGTGACCATTCGCCAGATGCTCAAAAAGCCGGAATACTCCCGCGGCTTTGCTGGCGCTGTGGTGGTGGCCAGCGCCACGCTGGGCCCCATCATCCCGCCCTCGATTCCGATGGTCATTTATGCGCTCGTCTCGGGCGCCTCGGTCGGCGCCCTGTTTCTGGGCGGGGTCATGCCCGGCGTGTGCATGACCCTCATCATGATGGCCGTGGTGGCCTGGATCGCGCGCAAGCGCAACATGCCGCGCGAAGAGCCGATCCCGCTCAAACAGTGGCCGGGCATTGTGTTCAGGGGGGCGCTGCCGCTGTCCATGCCGATTGTGCTGCTCGGTGGCATTTATTCGGGGGCGTTCACGCCCACCGAGGCCGCAGCGGTGGCCGCCTTGCATGCGCTGATCCTGGCCGCTTTTGTGTTCAGGGCCCTGAACTGGCGCTCGTTTTGGGGCGTGGTGCTCGAATCGACCCGGGCCAGTGCGGTCATCACCATCATCCTGGCCGGCTCCTTCATGCTCAATTACGCCTTCACCGCCGAGGGCGTGCCGCAGGCCATGGCCGCCTGGGTCGACAGCCTGCAACTGAGCCGCCTGCAGTTTTTGTTCATGGTCAATGCCCTGTTCCTGATTCTGGGCTGCTTTCTGGATGTCTCGGTCTTGCTGCTGGTGTTCGTGCCCATGCTGCTGCCCGCAGCCAAGATGCTGGGCGTCGACCTGGTGCACTTTGGCGTGCTGGTGGTGCTCAACATGATGATCGGGCTGATTCATCCGCCCTTTGGCATGCTGCTGTTTGTCACCAAGGCGCTGACCGGCATTCCGATCGGCGAGATGATGAAAGAGGGCTGGCCCTTCTTGCTGCTGCTCATCGGCTTGCTGGTGGCCATTACCGTGTTTCCGCAAATTGTGCTGTGGCTGCCGCAGACCATGGGTTACGGCCTTAAGGGGGGATAGTGGCCCCTGAGGTGGTGTGCATCGCCAGCTGGAATGTGGATCTGATCGCGCAGATCCCATCGCCTCTGCTGCGCGGCCAGACGCAGCTGGCCAGCCAATTGCAGCGCCTGCCCGGCGGCAAGGGCAGCAACGCCGCCGTGGCTGCGGCCCGGCAGGGCGCCCGAGTGGGCCTAGTGGCGCGCATCGGCGGCGACGACTTCGGCCAGATGGGGCTTGATTTGTGGGCGCGCGAGGGCATCGACAGCCGGCACGTGCAGCGCGCCCAGGGCCAGGTCAACGGCACCGCGCTGATTTTGGGCTACCCCGACGGCGACAACTCGATTGCGATCTACCCGGGCGCGGGCAGTGGGCTTGATGCCTTGCAGGTCGAGCAGGCCCGGGACACGATTGCGGGCGCACGCTGGGTCATGGCCTCCTGCGAAGTGCCATTGGCGGCCACGCAGGCTGCCTTTGCCCTGGCCCGCGCACACGGCGTGCGCACCCTGCTCAACCCGGCCCCCGCCATGGCCCTGCCTGAGGCCCTGTGGCCCTTGATCGACGTGCTTACGCCCAACGAAGGCGAGTTGCACCACCTGGCCGGCGTGCAGGGCGCCGATCGGGCCGCCGGGGCACTGCTGGCCCGCGGCGTGGGTGCGGTGGTCGTCACGTTAGGCGCTCGCGGTTGCCGGCTCTACCGGGGCGGCCACGAGCCGCTGGCGGTGGCCGGGCATGCGGTGCCCGTGGTCGACACCATCGGCGCGGGCGACACCTTCACCGGCGCCCTGGTCGCAGCCCTGACGCGCCAGGAAGACTGGCCGCAGGCATTGGCCAGCGCCAACGCAGCGGCCGCCCTCTCAACCCAAGGCCGCGGCGCGGTGGCCGCCATGCCCAGCTTGGCGCAGGTGCAGCACTGGCTGGCCCAGGGCTAAGGTGCAGCCCCGCACCCCACGATGGCAACGCGGGTGCGCCTGGGCCTTCAAGCCAAAGCGGGCAAGTGACCCTTGATCGGCAGTGCCAAGAGCGCTCAGTCAGGCGACACGTTCGAGGCCAACTATCGGGAGATGTCATTGCTGACCTGCGCCGTCAGCCAGGGCATCAGCGTGGACCACGACAGGCTCACGCTCGGCGCGCCGGCAGCATAAGGCGCGACTTCGTAGGGACTGAACGTTAGGGTCAGTTCTTTGCGGCTCAATTGCCAACGGGCCGGATCAACGACCAGATCCTTGAGTTCTCCACGCGATTTGACGTAATAAAAATCTGCAAGCTGTTCTTTCAATTCCTTTTCAACCAGTACCGTCAGACCGTCCTGCCACTGCTTGCCCTGGAAGATATCGGCAGCAAGCATCGGACGCGCTTTTGGAAGGTAGAAATGCTGTGTGCTGGAGCCGCTGACGGGGTGCGCGGCGCCATGGCCATAGAAGTAGCCGGCGGTTTCGGTACTGAGCAGCATCGACAGACTTGCGATGAAGCGCCGGCCAGATTCGCCATCGGAAACGGCATCGACGGCCTGGCCGGAAGAAGCCATGTCCTTGCGCAGCCAGCGATCGATCCGCACCGCAAGATTTTTCTTGTCGTGGGCGACCTGGCCCAGATCGACTGCCGGGAAATGGGTGACGCTCTGGGCGTATTTGATCCATTCCACCTGGGCACCCGATCGACGGATGGCGTAAGTGCTGACCGGATACAGGGCAATATCGCCGGCAACTGAGTTTGGGGCTTCGAGCAGGGAAATCCGGTCCTTGTAGCGCGCCTGCGCGCAGTCCTGCGCATCTTTGCTTTTTGGGTCCAGGGGTTCATCGCCCCGGCGGCAGGAAGTGGGCCAGAACGCCAACCATTCCCGCTGGCTGCGGCGCACATCGTTCTGTGCTTCGGGGGATAGACGCTGCAAAAGCGCCTTGTAAGAAGACGCCATGGATGAATCGAGGCGGCTTACCTCGGGACTGGCGCAAATCAGCTTTTCCTGTGGCCGTGTCGCCTTCGCGCAGTCGAAGCTGGCCGCCGAGACCGGCCCGGCTGCAAGCATCAACAGCGCAATCGCTTTGCATGTTCCCAAAACCGTCTTCATGCTCATCTCCTGGTTTGGCTTGTGTTTCATCATCCTAAATTCGGCAGTGAGAATCTCAACTTGACACATGGAAGAGCGGTTGCTGCGAGCCATTTAATGGCAAGTTCAGCGATGAATTCTTCGATGGGGAGATCTTCTACCTTTTGAGGCAGGCGAAGGTGCTGACCGAGAGATGGCGATATCCCTGCAACCCGATGGCGCAGTTGCTGGAGCGCGGCCGTGTGGCGCTCACCTGGAACTGATCAGTGATGAAATCAGGCTACCCAGACCGACCTTGAGAACTTCCATGGAGATCTCTAACCGGTGACTCGACAGCGCCTCAAGCGTCTGCGTCAGGCGCGATTTTTCGGGCGCTGAGGACGTTTGATCGAGATGGCTGGCGATAAAGTTGCGGACCTGCAAGTACCACATGCAGGTCGCTTTGGGGTCAAGCTCGAGGCAGTCCAATAGCGCAGAGCGATCCGATTGTGTATTGATCAAAAGAAGACAAGGCGCTTGCAACCGAAATGGCGCCACACCGGCGCCCATGACCTGATCGGCGAACGCCCTGACCGCCGTCCGGTAACTGGCATGGCTGGCGTCAGATTGCCTGGGGTCGACGTAGTACAGCGTGCCTCGGTCCCCGAGAAGCTGATCCAGTGGCATCACGGACGACCGGTGTTCGATCAGGCCCGAACGTTTCAGTGCGCCCAGGGGTGAGTCAAGGAAGAAGCCGAGCAACTGTGTCGCTCCAGACCGTCCCGCCAGCAAGGACTCTATGGCCGACGGGTCGCTCAGAAGGTTTTGTGCCAAAGGCTTCACGATCAGGCTCCAGGCGGTTTGTTTTGAAATTTAGCTTGGCCCAGGCGCCACTGGTTTGTCAGGGCAGCCGATTCCACAGACCAATGATTAAACACCGCGGGGCGCATCTTATGGTGTCAAGCGGGTGGCAGCATAGGGCGCTGGGTCTAGGAAGCAGGGCTGGTCTGAAATCATTTCGGCCAGCAGCCGGCCGGCCACTGGCCCCAGCGTGAAGCCTTGATGGCCATGGCCGAAGTTCAACCACAGGCCCTGGTGACGCGGTGCCGGCCCCATGACCGGCAGCATGTCGGGCATGCAGGGGCGGCTGCCCATCCAGGGGGCCAGCGGCGAGGGCCGTCCCAGCTCGACCAGGGTGCGCGCGCAGGCCTCGGCCGGTGCCAGTTGCGTCGGCTGCGGCGCAGCATCGCGCAGTGCCAGTTCGGCGCCGGTGGTCAGACGCAGTCCGGCCCGCATGGGTAGCAGCAGATAACCTTTTTGCGCATCGAAAACCGGGCCCTGCAGCCCATGGGCGCCATCGTAGTGTTGGTGGTAACCGCGCTTGACGAACATCGGGAAGCGGTAGCCCAAACCCCCCAGCAAGTCTTGCGACCACGGTCCCTGGGCGACGACCACTTCTTGAGTCGCCACCTCACCTTGCGAGGTGCGCAAGCGCCAGCCTTGTGCCTGTGGCTCGAGGGCCTGTACCTCGGCGCGCATCAGTTGCCCTCCATGCGCCACAAAATCAGCGGCATAGGCTTGCACCAAAGCGCCGGGGTCTCTCACCGCCCAGGTCGACGCATGGTGGATGGCGCCGGCCAGCGTCTGCTTCAAGGCCGGCTCGCGGCGAGCCAGCTCGTCGCTGCTCTCCACCCGGTTGTCGATGCTCCAGGTGTGGGCCAGTCGCTCGGCATCACGGGCGGCCCGTTCAAAAGCCGCCTCGGTGCGAAAGATCTTGCGGTAGCCGCGCGTGTCGATCAAATCCTGGGCACCGGCCGAGCGCACCAAGGTGTCGTGTTCGGTGATGCAGGCGGCAATCAGCGCGCCATAGTGCCGGGCCAGGCGGGCATGGCGCTCGGGCTGCGAATGCCAGGCATAGGCCAGCACTCGGGGTAAAACGTGCGGCAGGGCCGATGCCCGCCAGGCGATGTCAAAACCTTGGCCGGTGGCCACCTGCCAGATTTTGGCCAGCTCTCGCGGAAAGGGATAAGGCTCGGCCGCCTCGCGCTGTATCAGTCCGGCATTGCCAAAAGACGTTTCCTGACCGGGCGGGCCGCGATCGATCAGCACCACCTCGTGGCCACGTTGACGCAGATGCCAGGCCGTGCAGGTGCCGACCATGCCCGCGCCGATGACTGCACATGTTTTGCCCATATGCGCTCAAGCGTCGCGGCAGCGCCACTGCCGGATCACAACCGGCACCATCAGCGCCAAGCCGACCAATGACACCCAAAGCCCTGGTGCCACCAGACACAGGGCCGCCAAATAGCCCAGGGCCTGCTCCCAGGGCTGCATGCGCGTCAGCATGTAGCGGCTGAGCGTGGCAGCCAGCACCGTGATGCCCACGATGCAGCCGGTGAAGGTGATCACGAAGTCAGGCCAAGTAAAGCCCTTGGCCACCAGCAGCAACGAAGGCGAGAACACGAAAACGAAGGGCACCAGTGCCTTGGCCAGGCCGAGCTTGAAGGCCTGATTGCCGGTGCGGAAAGGATCGCCTCCGGCCATGCCAGCGGCCGCATAGGCGGCCAGGGCCACCGGCGGCGTGATATCGGCCAGCACGCCGTAGTAGAAAACGAAGAAGTGCGCCACCAAAGGCTCCACGCCCAACTGCACCAGGGTGGGCGCTGCCACCGTCACCATGATGATGTAGTTGGCCGTCGTGGGAATGCCGCAGCCCATGAGGATGCAGACCACACCGGTCATGATCAGTGCGGCCAGCAGCGTCAGGGTCTGCATGCTGGCCCAGCCAGCTGGCAGGAGCATGGAAGTCCAGCCGGCGGCCGCTTGCGACCATTGGGTGATGATGAAGCTGATCTTGAAGCCCACGCCGGTGAGGGTGACCACGCCAATCACAAGGCCGACGGTGGCCGCCGCAGCGCCGACCGCCAGCGCGTATTTGGCGCCGGTTTCAAAGGCCTCGATCAGCACGCCGGTCTCGATGCGGCCGCGCACCTGCGCCCAGCGCTGCAATGCCCACCACAGCGCCACCCCAAGCGTGAACAGGCTCAGCTTGATCGTTTCGGTGTGCTGCCCCCAGTCGACAAACACGATCAGTGCCAGCACCCCATGCAGCAGTCCGAGCGAGAACCACTGTATCGGCCGGTTGCCCTGCACCTGAGTGGTCAGGCCGACGATGATGCACGATGCAATGCCGGTAAATGCCGCCAGATAGGGCGTGCGTCCGGACACCAAGATGCTGATCAGCAGCACCAAAGGAATCAGCGTCGGCCAGCGTTGCCGCAGTGACTCTTTGAGCCGTGGCATCTCCTCATCGGTCAGACCGCGCAGCCCGTCGCGCTTGGCCACAAAATGCACCTGCATGAACACGCCGAAAAAGTGCATGAAGGCCGGTACGGCCGCCGCTGCGATGATGTTTTGATAGGGAATGTTGAGAAACTCCACCATCAAAAAGGCCGCCGCCCCCAAAACGGGCGGCGTGATCTGTCCACCGGTGGAGGCGGCTGCTTCGACCGCGCCGGCAAATTCGCGCCGGTAGCCCACGCGGATCATGGCCGGGATGGTCAGTGAGCCCACCGTCACTGCGTTGGCCACCGAAGAGCCACTGAGCATGCCAAACAGGGCCGAGCCAAACACGCTGACCTTGGCCGGACCGCCCGCATACCGACCCGCCACAGTGGAGGCGATGTCAAGAAAGAGCTGCCCCAGGCCGATACGCGTGGCCAGTACGCCGAACAACACAAAATGAAAGACGTAGGTGGCCACCACCCCGACGGCCACCCCGTAAATGCCCTGGCTGGTCAGGTACTGGTGGTTGATCATCTGGGACCAGGTGGCCCCCGCATGCTTGAGCAGGCCCGGGAAATAGGGTCCGGCCAGGGCGTAGACGGTAAAGCCCAGGGCAATCACGGGCAAAGGCCACCCCATGGAGCGTCGGGTGGCCTCGAGCAAGGTGACAAGCAAGATGGAGCCAAACAGGACGTCCCCAAAACCCGGATTTCCCACGCGGAACGCCAGGTCGTCAAAGATCCAAGGGATGTACAAAACGCTCAAGGCTGCCGCCGCAGCCAGCAGCCAATCGAGCAGGGGCACCCCGCCGGGTGACCACCGGCTTGAGCGCTCGGGCTCAGACTGCCCGCGCCGCGTGGCTGCGAACACCAGAAAAATCAGGCCCAGGACAAAGGCCAAATGCACGCCGCGGTGAGTGGCCTCGCGCAGAAGGCCAAAGCCGGCGGTGTAGAAATGAAACAGCGACAGCGCGATGAGCAGCCCGCGCACCAGCACGGTGGCCGGCGGCACCACCGGCCGAAATTGCATTTCGGGATCGAACTTCTGCTCGAGCGCCTGCAGTTGCTGGGCATCGAGTTCTGGGTGGGTTTTCATGGCAATAAAAAACGGGCCCAGCCTTCAGCAGGCTGGCCCGCCCTGGGACATCAAAACAGCGGGCCGTCAAGCGGCCCAAGCTGGCTCACTTGAGCAAGCCGACTTCCTTGTAAAAGCGCTCGGCGCCCGGGTGGAAGGGAATGCCCACGCCCGCAATCGCATTGGCCCGGGTGATCAATTTGCCCTTGGCATGGCCGGCAGCCAGGCGAGCCTGCGTGGCGTCGCTGTACAGGGCCTTGGTGATTTGATAGACCGTCTCGGCGTCCATCTTGGCGCTGGTGACCCATTGCGCCCCCACCGCCATGGTGGTGGCTGCAGCCACGTCCTTGTAAGTGCCGGCCGGGATGGTGTCGACGGCCAGGTAGGGATTGGCTTTGCGCAGCGCGTCGGCCTGCGGGCCGGTCAGACTGACCAGTTCGATCCCGCTGCCGCTGGAGGCCAGCTCGGCGATGGCACCGGCTGGAGCACCCCCGACGAAGAAAAAGGCGTCCAGGGAGCCGTCCTTGAGCTTGTCGGCCGCCTGGTTGGGCTTGATGTAGTCGGGCCTGATGTCGGACTCTTTCAGGCCCCAAGCGGCCAGCACAGCGCGGGCGTTGACCAGCGTGCCCGAGCCGGGCTCGTCGAGTGCCACGCGCTTGCCTTTGAGATCGGACACGGTCTTGATGCCCGCCCCTTTCTTGACCACCAGGTGGATGCTTTCCGGGTAGAGGTTGGCGATCATGCGCAAGTCGCTCATGCGCGGCCTGCCCTCAAAGATGCCAGTGCCGTTGAAGGCCCATGTGGCCACATCGGACTGCGAAAAGCCCGACTCCATGGCTCCGCCCATGACGGCATTGACGTTGGCCACCGAACCGTTGGAGGCCTGCGCCGTCACCACCAGTTTGCCGGCCTGGCTCACCGAGTTGGCGATCATGCCGCCCACCGGATAGTAGGTGCCAGCCGTACCACCCGTGCCGATGCGGAAAAACTGTTGCGCCTGTGCACTCAAGGCCACCGCAGCCGACAGGCCCAAGGCCACAACAAAGCGAGAGACTTTCATGGGAGAGTTCCTTATATGAAAACCTTTTTTTAACATGAAGCGGCCGTTCAGCCAATCCGGAGTTGTCCGCTGTGCGCAGATGGACGCCTGCGCCGCCGCAGGCGGGCGTTCAGCGTTCAGCCAACAGCTGATGCAGTGCATGGGCCGCCGTCAGCGTCAAGGCATCGGCTGCGACCGGGCCCACCACTTGCAGCCCCACAGGCAGGCCGTTGGGCGCGTGCCCGGCCGGGATGTTGACTGTGGGGGTGTGCAGCGCCGTCCAGATGCGGCAAAAGATGGGATCGCCGGTGTTCTCCAGCCCCCTGGGTGCGGCCCCCGGTGCGCTGGGTGCGAGCAGCACATCAACGCCTTCGAAGACATCGGCCAGCTGGGCCCGGCAGCGCGCCACCCAGGCTTGCGCCTGGTCGTATTGCGCCAGGGTCACGGCCACGCCGGCGTTCATGATGCCTTGCAGGCGCGGGCTCAGGCGCTCAAAGTGCTGCAAGCGCTCGTAGGCCAGGCACTGCGCTTGTTCGGCCAGTTGAATATGGGTCTGGGCTTGGACCAAGGCCTCAAAATCGGCGGGCAGACTCAACTCTCGCAGCGTCATGTCCGCCCTGCGTCCAATCTGCGAGACCGCCTGTTCCACAGCGGCCTGGGTCTCGGGCAAGGCTTGAGGCCATTGAGGGGCGCGGCACAGGCCCACGCGCAAGGGGCGGCCCAGCACCTCGGCCAGGGGGCGCACCAGCCAGTGGCTGCGCCCGCTCAGGGCGGCGGCAAACAAGGCCGCATCGGGCACGCTGCGCGCCAGGGTGCCCACCGTGTCCAGGCTGTCGGACAGGGGTTTGACGCCGGCGCGGTTGATGCCGCCAAAACTGGGCTTGAAGGCGACGATGCCGCAATACGCCGCCGGGCGGGTGAGCGAGCCGGCGGTTTGCGTGCCCAGCGCCAGCGGCACCATGCCATCGGCCACCGCGGCGGCCGAGCCCGAGGAGGAGCCTCCCGGCGTGTGCGCGGTGTGGTGCGGGTTGCGCGTTTGGTTGGGCTCGAAGGTGGCAAATTCGGTGGTGACGGTTTTGCCCACGATCACCGCCCCCGCTGCACGCGCCAAGGCCACGCAACTGGCGTCATGCGCCGGCTGGTGGCCTGCGTAAATCGGCGAGCCGTAGGTGGTGGGCATGTCAGCCGTGGCGATCAGGTCTTTCACGCCGATGGGCAGGCCGTGCAGCAAGCCCTGGTGGGCGCCCTGGTCGAGTGCCCGGGCCCTGGCCAGCGCCGCCTGGCTCGCGACGTGGCTCCAGGCCTGCACCTGTGGTTCGCGTTCGCTGATGCGCTCCAGGCAATCGCGCAGCAGGTCCTGGGCGCGCAGCTGGCGCTGGGCCAGTTGCAGGGCCGCGTCGCAGGCGCTGAGCCAGTGTGCAGACATTGCTTCGGCTCAGGCCGCTTCGCGATAAAACGGCCCGGCGCCCAGGCCGCGTGGCGACAAGGGTTGCACCGACTGGTGGATCGCACCGATGTGCTCGGGCGTGGTGCCACAGCAGCCGCCAACGATGTTGACCAGGCCTTGCTCGGCAAATTCGCGCAGCAGGCGGCTGGTGACCTCGGGAGTTTCGTCGAAGCCGGTCTCGCTCATCGGGTTGGGCAGGCCAGCGTTGGGGTAGCAGGAAATGAAGGTATCGGGCGCCACACGCGCGAGCTCCTGGATGTAGGGCCGCATCAGGGCCGCACCGAGCGCGCAATTCAGACCCACGGCCAGCGGTTGGGCATGGCGCACGCTGTGCCAGAAGGCGCTGACGGTCTGGCCGCTGAGGATGCGGCCGGAGGCATCGGTCACGGTGCCGCTGATGATCAGGGGCAGGCGCTCGCCACTGGTTTCAAAGTACTCGTCAATGGCAAACAAGGCCGCCTTGGCATTGAGCGTGTCAAAAATCGTCTCGACCAGCAGCACGTCGCTGCCGCCTTCCACCAGCGCCTGCACCTGCTCGTAGTAGGCCGCGCGCAGCTCTTCAAAGCTGGTGTTGCGCGCCCCGGGGTCGTTGACGTCGGGACTGATGCTCGCCGTCTTGGGCGTGGGCCCGAGGGCGCCGACGACATAGCGCGGATGCTCGGGCGTGCTGTAGAGGTCGCAGGCCGCGCGGGCCAGCCGCGCCGATTGCAGATTCATCTCGGCGGCCAGATGGGCCATGTCGTAGTCGGCCTGTGCCACCGTGGTCGCGCCAAAGGTGTTGGTCTCGATCAGGTCGGCGCCAGCGGCCAGATAGCCTTTGTGGATGTCGCCTATCAGATCGGGCCGGGTCAGGCTGAGCAGCTCGTTATTGCCTTTGACATCCTTGTGGAAGTCCTTGAAGCGCTCGCCCCGGTACTGTGCCTCGCCGAGCTTGAAGCGCTGGATCATGGTGCCCATGGCGCCATCGAGGATGGCTATGCGCTGGCTCAAGAGGCTGGGCAAGGCTTGGGCGCGGGTGTAGGCAGGAGCTCGCATGGGGCAATTGTAGGCAGCCGATCGCGCTGGGCTGGCTTGCCCTGCTGCGCGCACGCCGCTCTTGTTCGACAATAGTGGCTTCGACTTTTATCCAGCCCGTTCCTTTTTGAAGCATGAAACACCTGCAACCACAGCAAGCTTGGCAATGGCTGCGCAGCCGCGATGACGTGGTGTTTGTCGATGTGCGCATGGAGATCGAGTCGCTTTATGTGGGCCGCCCCCCAGGGGTGATCAACATTGCCTGGTACGAGTACCCCGAGATGAAGGCCGACCCGGGGAAGTTCGTGGCGCAGGTCGAGCGCGAGGCCGGCAGCAAGCAGCGGCCAGTGCTGCTGATTTGCCGTTCGGGCCAGCGCACGCTCGATGCAGGCGCTGCCCTGGAGACGGCGGGCTTTACTGAGGTGGCGCACGTGGTGCACGGCTTCGAGGGCGAGCTCAACGACGCGTTCAAGCGCTCGAGCCTATCGGGCTGGCGCTTTGACGGCCTGCCCTGGGAACAGATGTGAAGGCTCGGCCGGGCCGCCCGCCATGAGTGCAGGAACGGCGCAGCAGATCCTGGGCGAGGTCTTTGGTTACACGGCGTTTCGCGGGCCGCAGCAAGACATCATCGGGCACCTGGTTGCCGGCGGCGACGCGCTGGTGCTCATGCCCACCGGCGGGGGCAAGTCTCTGTGCTACCAGGTCCCGGCCATTGTTCGCCAGCGTGCCGGTCTGGGCGTGACCTTGGTGGTCTCGCCCCTCATTGCGCTGATGCACGACCAGGTCGGTGCCTTGCACGAGGCGGGGGTGGCCGCCGCCTTTCTCAATTCGAGCCAGAGCCTGGAGCAGTCGCAAGAGGTGCAGGGGCGTTTACAGCGCGGCGAGCTGACCTTGCTGTACGTGGCGCCCGAGCGGCTGAACACGCCGCGCATGCTCAGCTTGCTCGCTGGCCTGCATGAGCGCGGCCTGCTTAGCCTGTTTGCGATTGACGAGGCGCATTGCGTGAGCCAGTGGGGCCATGACTTTCGGCCCGAGTACCGGGGCTTGTCCCTGCTGCATGAGCAGTTTGCGGGCGTGCCGCGGGTGGCGCTGACCGCCACGGCTGACGACCTGACGCGCCAGGACATGATCGAGCGGCTCAAGCTCGGCCAGGCCCGGCAGTTCGTCAGCAGTTTTGACCGCCCCAACATCCGTTACCGCATCGTCGAAAAGAGTGACCCCTTGCGCCAGTTGCTGCGCTTTATCGAATCGGAGCATGCGGGCGAGGCCGGCATCGTCTACTGCCAGTCGCGCAAGCGGGTCGAGGAGGTCGCCGCCGCTTTGCAAGGCGCCGGGGTACAGGCGCTGGCCTATCACGCCGGCCTGGAGACGGCCCTGCGCCAGCAGCGGCAGGACCGGTTTTTGCGCGAGGACGGCCTGGTCATGGTGGCCACGATTGCGTTTGGCATGGGCATCAACAAGCCCGATGTGCGCTTTGTGGCCCATCTGGACATGCCCAAGAACATCGAGGGCTATTACCAGGAGACCGGTCGCGCTGGCCGAGACGGCCTGCCGGCCAACGCCTGGATGGCCTATGGCCTGCAGGATGTGGTCAACCAGCGGCGCATGATCGACGCCAGCGAGGTGGCCAGCGAGGCGTTCAAGCAGGTCATGCGCGGCAAGCTCGACGCCTTGCTCGCCTTGGCCGAGGGCACGGGCTGCCGCCGGGTGAGCTTGCTGGCCTATTTTGGCGAGGGCAGCGCCCCGTGCATGAACTGTGACAACTGCCTGCAGCCGCCCGAGCTGTGGGACGCGACCGAGGCGGGGCGCAAGTTGCTCAGCTGCATTTACCGGGTCCAGCAGGCCAGCGGCCTGTCTTTCGGTGCTGGCCACCTGATGGACATCTTGCGCGGCAAGCGCACCGAAAAGGTGCTGCAGTACGGCCATGAGCGCCTGTCGACCTTTGCCATCGGCGCAGATTTGTCCGAGGCGCAGTGGCGCAGCGTGCTGCGTCAGTTGATTGCTCGTGACATGGTGCGGGTCGATTTCGAGGGCATGAACACGCTGAGCTTGCTGGCGCCTGCGCGCGCCTTGCTGCTCGGCCAGGGCCAGTTGTGGGTGCGCATGGCCACGCCCGCTGCACCCCGCTCGCGCCAGCGGCCGCAGCGCACATCGGTGCAGGGGCTGGCCGAGGCCAGCCTCAATGCGGGGGCGCTCGAGCGCCTGCAGCGCCTCAAAGCTTGGCGCGCCGAGGTGGCGCGCGAGCACAACCTGCCGGCCTTCGTGATCTTTCATGACGCCACCTTGCGCGCCATCGCCCAGCGCAATCCGCAGCACTTGCAGGCCCTTGAGGGCATCAGCGGCATGGGCACCAAGAAGCTGCAGGCTTATGGTGCCGATGTGGTGCGGGTGTGCACCGAATCGGGATAAATCAGCCGCGCCCAGCGCCCCCCTGGTATGCCAGAGCCAACATAAGGCCATGCTGTTCAGGCATGCCCCGGGCCCACACCCGGGTTAATCCTAGGGGCATATGCGTTCTGGGCTGCAGTAAGTCTCTGGGTTTCGTTTAGCATCCCGCCTCTGGCTTGTCACATGTGGTGCAGGCCTCCCCTTACCTTTGAATGGGAGTATGTTGTGTTCAAACTGACCAAGAATCAGGGCCTCAAAGCCCTGGCCGCCGCCGGCCTGACCCTGGCTGTGCTGGCCCCCGCCCACGCGGGCAAGACGCTCGATGCGATCAAGCAGCGCGGCCAAGTTGTCTGCGGCGTCAACACCGGACTGGCCGGTTTTTCTGCGGCCGATTCGTCGGGCAACTGGAGCGGCCTGGACGTTGATGTCTGCAAGGCCGTTGCCGCCGCCACTTTGGGCGACGCCACCAAGGTCAAGTACGTGCCGCTCAACGCCCAGCAGCGCTTTACCGCCCTGCAGTCCGGCGAGATCGACATGCTCTCGCGCAACACCACTTTCACGCTCACGCGCGACGGCTCGCTGGGCCTGCACCAGACCGTGGTGACCTACTATGACGGCCAAGGCTTCATGGTGCCGGTCAAGAGCAAGATCAAGAGCGCCAAGCAGCTCAAGGGCCAGACCGTGTGCGTGCAGTCCGGCACCACCACCGAGAAAAACCTGACCGACTTCTCGCGCGCCAACAACCTGGGCATCAAGCCGGTGGTGTTTGAGAAGGTTGAGGCCGCCACGGGCGCCTACTTCTCCGGCCGCTGCGTGGCCTACACCACCGACGCGTCGGGCCTGGCCTCCGTGCGCAACAAGGAAGCCAAGAACCCGGCCGATCACATCATCTTGCCCGAGCTGATTTCCAAAGAGCCCCTGGGCCCGATGGTGCGCCGCGGTGATGACGAGTGGTTTGCCATCGTCAAGTGGACCGTCTACGGTCTGCTCGAGGCCGAGGAGTACGGCGTGACCCAAGCCAATGTCGACCAGCTCAAGACCTCAGCCACCGACCCGGTGGTGCAGCGTCTGCTGGGCACCACCGAGGACACCGGCAAGCTGCTCGGCCTGGACAAGGAGTGGATGGTGCGTGCGATCAAAGCCACGGGCAACTATGGCGAGATTTTCGAGCGCAACGTCGGTCCGAAGTCGGCCTTGGGCCTGCCCCGCGGCGTTAACAACCAGTGGAACAAGGGCGGCCTGATGTACGCCTACCCGATCCGCTGATCGCTGCTGCGTCATTGAAAACCGCCTGTTGGGCTTGTCCTGGCAGGCGGTTTTTCTCAAATGGGCCGCGTGTTTGTCAACGATTACCGCTGGCCCAAGGTTTGCAAGGATTGAGCGCATGAACCGTCCTCCTTCCCCTCCCCCGAAGAAAAAGAATTGGTCCTGGCGCAGCCAGGCTTTTCGTGGTCTGGTCTACCAGCTTCTGGCCTTGGCCTTGATTGGGCTGGGGCTGTGGTACCTGGGTCACAACACCCTGATCAACATGCGCGAGCGTGGGATCCAGAGCGGCTTTGGATTTTTGACCCAGACCGCCGGCTTTGACATCGGCGAGAGCCTGTTTGCCTTCGAGTCGACCCAGAGCTATCTGATGGCTTTTGTGGTCGGACTGGTCAACACGCTGCGGGTGGCCGTGCTGGGCATTATTTTGACCACGGTGCTGGGCACCTTGCTGGGCATCGGGCGGTTTTCGCGCAATGCGCTGGTCAGGGGCTTGTGCCAAGCCTATGTCGAGTTCTTTCGCAACGTGCCGATTTTGCTGCAGCTGCTCATGTGGTACCTGCTTTTTACCGAAATGCTGCCCGATGCCAGCGAAGCCTGGCAGGCCGGCAACGTCTTTCTGAGCAAGGGCGGCTTGAACTACCCAGTGCCGATCTGGGCCGATGGCCATGTCTGGGCGGGCATCGGCTTGCTCGCTGGCTTGGTGCTGGCCTGGCTGCGCAGCCGCTGGGCGCGCGCGCAGTTTGAGGCCACCGGCCAGCCGCGCAGCGTGTTCTGGGTGCCGCTGCTCATCGTGCTGGGGATGACGGTGCTGGGCTGGTTGCTCGGCGGCGCGCCGACCCAGGCCAACTATCCGACCAAGGGTGAGTTCGCCATTGAAAACGGCGGCGCTCTGACGCCCGAATTCATGGCGGTGCTGCTCGGCCTGGTGGTCTACACCGCTGCCTTTGTGGCCGAGGTGGTGCGTGCGGGCATCGGCTCGGTGGCGCGCGGCCAAAGCGAAGCCGCCGCTGCCCTGGGTCTGTCGCGCGGGCAGGAGATGCGTCTGGTGATGCTGCCCCAGGCGCTGCGGGTGATCATTCCGCCCATGACCAACCAGTTTCTGAACCTGACCAAGAATTCCTCGCTGGCGGTGGCCATCGGCTATCCGGATGTGGTCTCGATTGCCAACACGGCCCTGAACCAGACGGGCCGGGCCGTCGAGTGCATCGCCATCGTCATGTTGGTCTACCTGACCACCTCGCTGGCCACCTCGGCCTTGATGAACTGGTACAACGCCCGCGCGGCGATCAAGGAGCGTTGATCATGGGCGTACGCGTCTTTCAATCTCTGCCGGCCCGT
>CANHBU010000002.1 GCA_947458345.1 Comamonadaceae bacterium | reverse complement strand
GTCGATGCGGTGCTGGCCCACGAGCTGGGCCATTTCCGCCACAAGCACATCGTGCAGCGCATCGTGATGTTGTTTGGCTTGAGCCTGGTCGCGCTGTGGCTGCTCGGGTGGCTGTCGCAGCAGGTCTGGTTCTATAGCGGCCTGGGCGTGCAAGCGCACATGGGCGCGCCCAATGATGCACTGGCCCTGCTGCTGTTTTTGCTGGTGGTGCCGGTGTTCAGCTACTTTGTCTCGCCGCTGTCGGCCCATCTGTCGCGGCGTCACGAGTTTCAGGCGGACGCCTATGCCTGTGCCCAGACCAGCGGCAACGACCTGTCGAGCGCCTTGCTCAAGCTCTACAAGGACAATGCCAGCACGCTCACACCCGACCCGGTGTTCGCGCGCTTTTACTACTCGCATCCGCCCGCATCAGAGCGGCTGGCCCGCATGGGCCCGCAGGCGAGCGCCTCATGAACGCTGCCAAGGCGCGCACGGCCCTGACGGCCACGCAGGTCATCACGCGACTGACCCAGCTCAATGGCGAGCGGGCGCAGGGCTGGCGGGTGATCGACGGCGCCCTAGAAAAGTCGTTCGAATTTGCCGACTTTCACCAGACCATGGCTTTTGTCAACGCGGTGGCTTTCATGGCCCATCGCGAGGATCACCACCCCGAGCTGCAACTGAGCTACAAGCGCTGCACAGTGCGCTGGCAAACGCACGACGTGGCCGCGCTTTCGGCAAGTGATTTTTTCTGCGCGGCCAAGGTCGACGCCCTGCTCGATTGAGGCCGCAGCAAGCGCCCCGCAAGGACAGCGGCCTGGCCACCCAGGACGCCCTGGTGGTGGCCAGCTTTGGTCGCCATGTGCTGATCGAGACGCCGCAAGGCCAGCGCCTGTTGTGCCACCCCCGGGGCAAGAAGAACGAGGCGGTGGTCGGCGATCGGGTGCGCTGGCTGCCCAGCCAGGACGAGGGCACGATCGAAGCGATCGAGCCCAGGCGCAATTTGCTGTACCGCCAAGACGAGCTGCGGACCAAGTCCTTTGCTGCCAACTTGGACCAGGTTTTGATTCTGGTGGCGGCCGAGCCCGAGTTTTCGGCCAGTCAGCTCAGTCGGGCCCTGATCGCAGCACGGGCGCAAGGCATCAGCGCCCTGATCGCGCTCAACAAGAAGGACCTGGGCGACAGCTTTGCCCGCGCCTGGCACAAGCTCGCCGCCTACCGAGCCATGAACGAGACGGTGCTGGCGCTGGCGGTGCAGCCGGGCGCCGCAGCCACCGCCGATCTGGCCGATCTGCCCGAGCGCCTGCGGGGCAAAACCACCCTGGTGCTGGGCCCGTCGGGCGCCGGCAAGAGCAGCCTGATCAACTCCCTGGTGCCCGAGGCTGGCGTGCTGACCGCGCAAATCTCGCAAGCCCTAGGCAGCGGACGCCACACCACCACGCGCACCAGCTTGTACTGGCTCGATCCGCAGCGCCGGTCCGCCCTGATCGACTCACCGGGCTTTCAGGAGTTTGGTCTGCAGCATATCGAACCGATGGCTCTGGCCAGCCTCATGCCCGACCTCAAGCCGCACGCGCAGGGCTGTCGTTTCCACAATTGCACGCACCGGCGAGAGCCCGGCTGCGCCGTCATGGCCGAGCGCCAGGCCAGCGACAGCACCATCAGCGAGCAGCGCTACCGGATTTACCTCGAGTTGTTCGAAGAATTGTCGCGCCCGCCGCGCTACTGAACTTGTGCGCTGGCCGCGCCAACGAGCCGCGCCAACGAGCCGCGCCAGCGCGCCGCCGGCGCCAACTGCAAGAGACCGCTGCGCCCTCAGCCCAACAATCGCGCCAGGGTCAGCAGGGCCAGCAGCACCATCCACAGCACCACCGATCGCCAGACCAAGCCGACCACGCTGCGCAGATGGGCGGGCTCGGGAACCCGGCCGCTCGCCCCCATGAGGCCCAGGGGCTCAGGCAGCGGCGCGTCGGCGTTGGGGGTGTTGAGGGTAGAAGCCGGCAAAGGCGAGCCCCCCAGACGCACCTGAACGGCGCCTGCAGTAGCTGCCAGCACCACAGCCTGATTGCGCTCGACCGAAGCCCAGGGACGACCGGCTAGGCTTTGGGCGCACTGGCGCCAGCTGTCGACCGCGTCTTCAAAACTGCCGACCACCGCAAAAGCCACAGCGGTCATGCGGGCGGGCAGGTAGTCGATCAGGGCCCAAGCCTGTTGCGCCACGCGCAGCAAGGCCGGGCTGACGCCTTCACCTGGCTGACTGCTCTTGTGGCTCCAGTAGCGCGAGGCGAACTCGCTCAAGCGATAGAGCACAGCGCCAGCCGGGCCCAAACCGAGCGCGGCGCCGATGCAGTAGCAGCTGAGCACACCAAAGACGTGGCGGTGCGCCGCCAGCACCGAATGCTCGATCACATGGCGCACGACTTCACTGCGCGGCAATTGCCCCACATCGACCTGCTGCCATCGGGCCAGGGCCGCGCGGGCCTGGTCCTCGTCGCCCACGTCCAGGGCCTCGCGTATGGCGGTGAAGTGGTGGCTGAACTGCCGAAACCCCACCGTCAGGTAAAGCAAACCCACATTCCAAAGATAGGCCAGCACCGGATGCAAGTGCCACAACAGATGGTGCAGTGCCAGGGCCAGCAAGGCCGGAGCCGCCACCGCAGCGGTCCAAGCCAGATAACCGTGCAGGGGGCGGCCTGCGTCCAGGTTGCCGCTGACCACGCGCACCCAGGCGCGCAAACCCGTGTGCAGCACATTGGCCGGGCTCAGCGGCCTGACCTGCTCGAGCACCAAGGCCAGCAAAACAGCAAGAAAGCTCATGGCTGTGATGATATCGCCGGCACGATGCCGGGGCTCAGCTGAGCAAAAACCGGTACAAATTGCGCAGCATGCCGGCCGTTGCGCCCCAGATGTAACGCTCGCGCTGCTGCGCATCGGTCCAGGGCATGGACAGCCAGCGACGGGACTGGCCTTCGAGCAAAGCCTGGTGGTGACGGTGATGGGCGGGATTCATCAGGTAAGGCAGTGGCACCTCGAAGACATCGGCCACCTCGGCCGGGTTGGCCTGCACCTCAAAGCCGGGCCGCACCAAGGCGACCACCGGCGTGACGACAAAAGCCGTTCCGGTGACGTAGATGGGCAGCGTTCCAAGGACCTCCACATGCCCGGGCGCCAGTCCCACCTCCTCTTGCGCCTCGCGCAGGGCCGTGTGCACGATATCCGGATCCGAGGCATCCATGCGCCCGCCCGGAAATGCGATCTGCCCAGAGTGGTTGGACAGATGCTGCCCCCGCTCGGTCAGCAGCAAGGTCAACTCACCCTCGCGCACCACCAGGGGGACCAGCACCGCCGCCGGCGACGAGCGCCGGCCGGGCAAGGGCGCCTCGCGCACGATCTCGGGCGTCCAGACGGGCGGGTCGGCGAAATGCCGGCGCAGGCCCAAGGCGGTCAGCCGCTCAGTGGGCACCGAGGGCAGGCCAGCGTCGACCTGATGGGGCGCCACGGTGCGCGGGTCAAATCGCTCGAGCGACGTCATAAGAGGGGCCCAAACGTAAAAAAGCCGCTTGAAGCAGCGGCTTTTTGTTCGATGGCAAGGTGCACTTGCGCCTGAATCAGGCGGCCTTGGCGCCGAGCTTTTCTTTGATGCGAGCCGACTTGCCGCTGCGATCGCGCAGGTAGTACAGCTTGGCACGGCGCACATCGCCGCGGCGCTTGACCTCGATCTTGGCGATCAGGGGGCTGTAGACCTGGAAAGTGCGCTCAACGCCCTCGCCGTTGGAGATCTTGCGCACGATGAAGCTCGAATTGAGGCCACGGTTGCGCTTGGCAATCACCACGCCTTCGAAGGCCTGCACGCGTTTGCGGGTGCCTTCGACCACGTTGACGCTGACGATGACGGTGTCGCCAGGCGCGTAGGCCGGAATGGTCTTGTTCAGACGAGCGATTTCTTCCTGCTCGAGGGTTTGGATCAGATTCATGAGGCTTCCTCAGTTGTCTTTTTCGTTCATGCACGCGCTGCACTAATGACCGCAAATCCGTGTCGTCGCAAAGCCTGGGCTCGCTTGACGCTCAATCGGTTGCAGTGGCCGCCAGAGGACCGAAAAGCCCTCGAGTATAGCCCATCAGAGCTCAGGACTCATGATCCGGCGGCCGCCGGAGCAAGGCTTGGTCAAGCGCCGTCAGTTGCCCGTTGTCGAGGGCTTTTTGCAATAGGTCCGGGCGCTGGCGGGCGGTCAACAGCAGGCTTTGCTCACGCCGCCACTGCGCGATCTGCGCATGGTGGCCCGACAGCAGCGGCGCGGGCACAGACCGGCCCTGCCAGAGCTCGGGCCGGCTGTAATGGGGGCAATCGAGCAGGCCGTCGATGGCCGGGTTGAAGCTGTCTTGCTGGTGGCTGCCCTCGTCGTGCAGCACCCCTGGCTGTAAGCGGGCCACCGCATCGAGAAGGGCCATGGCGGCGATCTCGCCGCCCGAGAGCACGAAATCGCCCAGGCTGATCTGCTGGTCCACGTGGGCATCGATGAAGCGCTGGTCCACGCCCTCGTAGCGACCGCAGATCAAAATTGCCCCTTCGCTGCTCGCCCAATGGCTCACCGCCTGATGGTCCAGCGTCTGGCCGGCGGGGGAAAAAAGAAGCACCGGAGCGGCCGCCGGCCGCTCCAGCCGGATGCGCTGCAGGCACTCGAGCAGCGGCTGGGCCAGCATGACCATGCCCGGCCCGCCGCCGTAAGGCCGGTCATCGACCCGCCGGTAAGCGCCTTCACCGTGCTCGCGCAGATCCCACAGCCGCACCTGCACCCGGCCCGATTCGTAGGCCCGGCGCGTCACGCCACTGGCCAGCAGCGGTCCGAACAAGTCAGGGAAAAGGGTGACGATGTCAAAGCGCATGATCGCTCGCGCCACCGGGCTCAATAATCGGCCTGCCAGTCGACCGTGATGCGCCGCCCCGCCAAGTCGACGGCATCGACATAGGCTGAAACGAAGGGAATCAGGCGCTCGGCTGAACGCGACGTGCCGTCAGCCTCCTCGATTAAATAGGACAGCACCAGCACCGAGGTCGGCCCAGTGGCCATCAGGTCCCGCACCTGGCCCAGATGCTCGCCCTGCCGATTGAGCACATCCAGGCCAATCAGGTCGACCCAGTAGTACTCGTCGCTGGCGGTCGCGGCGAAAGCGCTGCGAGACAGAAAAATCCGCGCGCCCCTGAGGCTTTCGGCTGCGCTGCGGTCATCGAGCCCCTCGATCTTGGCCACCAGCGCGTCCGAATGGACCTTGCACTGCTCCACACTCAGAGCCACCGTCGCCTTGAAAGCCGAAAAGCCCGGGCGCAGCCGGGCTTCGGGAGGCTGGACGAACCAGCGTTTGGCCGCCAGCAGGGCCTGTGGCTCACTGCTGTGGGCCAGCACCTTGACCCAGCCCTTGATGCCCCAGGCGTCGAGCACACGCCCGACCTCCACGGCATCGTCCGGCAAGGACGCGGGCTGGAAAACGGACATCGCTGCCGCGCTCAGGCGGCAGCCGGCGCCTGCTGCTTGACCAAACGCACGACGGTGGGCGAAGCCTGAGCGCCCACGCCTTGCCAGTGGCTCAGGCGGTCCATGGCCACGCGCAGGCCTTCTTCGCCGGCCTTGGCCAAGGGGTTGTAAAAGCCGATGCGCTCGATGAAACGGCCGTCACGGCGGTCCCGCTTGTCCGCCACAACGATATTGAAAAAAGGACGGTGCTTGGAGCCGCCGCGAGAAAGTCGAATCACGACCATGGTTTATCCTTCGGGTGGTGGGGTCCGGGCGAACCCCATGAATCTTGCGGAACTTGAGACACGGCATGGCCACCCGGCCAGCCAAACGCCGCAAAGCCTTCCATTATAGTCAGAAACACCTTTTGAACCGGCCAGTGTGCCGACGCCTGCCCATGACCCTCACCGTACGCCCCAGCCAAGACGGGGACCTTGACGCCATCACCGAGATTTACGCCCACCATGTGCGTCACAGCACGGGCACCTTCGAAACCGAGCCGGTGAGCTTGCAGGAGATGGGGCAGCGGCGCGCTGATGTACTGGCCAAGGGCCTGCCTTATTTGGTGGCGCAGCAAGGCCAGCAGGTGCTCGGCTTTGCTTATTGCAATTGGTTCAAGCCGCGCGCCGCCTACCGCTACTCGGCCGAAGACTCGATCTATCTGGCCCCTGAGGCGCAGGGCCGCGGCCTTGGCCGCTTGCTGCTGACCGAACTGGTCCAACACGCCGAGGCGGCCGGCATTCGCAAGCTCATTGCCGTCATTGGGGACTCGGCCAACGCCGGATCGGTGGGCGTGCACAAGGCCCTGGGCTTTACCCAGGTGGGCGTGCTGCAGTCGTGCGGCTGGAAATTTGACCGCTGGCTGGACGTGGTTCTGATGGAAAAGGCTCTGGGCGTTGGGGACAAAGCCCCGCCGACGCAAACGCTCGCTTAATATGCGGGCAGCCCGCGACGCGCGGGCCTGACCTGGGCACCGATGAAAAACAAAACCTTGAGCACCTGGCTCGCCTTTGTCGGCGGCCCGCTGGGCTTGCACCGCTTCTACCTGTACGGTCTGGGCGACCTGATCGGGTGGACCTTGCCGATGCCGACCGCCTTGGGCCTTTACGGTCTGACGCGCGCTCGCGATCTGGGACTTGACGATCCACTGAGCTGGCTGCTCATCCCCCTGCTCGGCCTGGTGCTGGCCGGCTGCTGCCTCAACGCCATCTGGTACGGCTTGATGGCCGAGGAGCGATGGAACGCCCGCTTTAACGCCGGCCTCGACCCGAACGCGCAAGAGCATGAAGCCGGACGCGGTAACTGGCTGACCATCATCGGCGTGATCGGCTCCCTGATGGTCGGTGCCACCTCACTGGTGGGCGCGCTGGCTTACGGTTTTCAGCGCTATTTCGAATGGCAAATCGAGCTGGCCCGGCAGATATCGCAATAAACCGCCGTGCAGCCGTGGCTCGCGCGGGCCTTGCGCGGGCCTTGGGCGCCCTGCCCGCCCCGACCTCAGATCATGAGTGCCAGCGTGGCAGTCAGCGTCAACATGGCCAGCATGGAAGACATGGCCACGCTGGCCGTCACCAGATCTTGGGCCACGCCGTAGCGCTGAGAAAACAAAAACACATTGGCCCCGATCGGCAAGGCGGCGGTGACCACCATGACCGTCATCGGCAAGCCCTCGACGCCCAGGAGGCGGCACAGGGCCCAGACCAGCACAGGATGCAGCAGGTTCTTGACGCCCGCCAGGGCCAAAGCGCCACGCCAATGCTGGCCCACCGAAGTCAGCGACAAGGACACGCCCACCAGCACCAGGGCCAGGGGCGACAAGGCCGCGCCGAGTAGGGCCAGGGGCTTGTCGATCAGCGGCGCGATAGACCAACCGGTCTGCGCATACAACAGCCCCAGCAAGATCGGCAGGGGCACCGGATGCAAGACGGTGGACTTGAGGGACTGCAGCACGATCGCCAGCGTGGACTGCGGCGCCGGGGCGTCGCCGGGCAGCGCGGCCGCATCACGACGCATCGCCACTTCGAGCACCAAGGTGGCCAGGGTCAACAACACGAGCGCGTGGATAGAGACCAGGGTCAGCAAAGTCACCAGGCCCTGGGCGCCAAAGAGCAGGTTAATCAGCGCAATCCCGATCATCACCGTGTTCGAAAACGTTCCGGCCAGTGCCAGCACTGCCGAGCGCCGACTAAAACCTTGCAAGAGCAAAATGCCGCCAAACAAGATTCCAGCGGCCAAAAAGTAAGCCGCCACGGGCATGAAATCGAGCTGCTCGATGCGCACCTGGCTCATGGTGCGAAACAGCAAGGCCGGCGAGAGCAACAAAAAAATCAGATTGGTCAGGTCCTTCAAGGAGCTCTGCCCCAGCCAGCCCAGGCGCCCGGCCAGATAGCCCGAAGCGATCAGCAAAATCACAGGGGCAAGAGAGTCGACAACCGCGCCATTCATGGGCGGCGATCTTAGCTGCCCACGCCCCGCCACTGGCATGCGGCCGCCCGGCACGCTTGACCGGCCCGCTTGACCAACTCGTCAGGCGCAGGCGTGCATCGGCCGCAGCGCGCTCGACTGCTCCAGCAGCCAGCGCTCGACGCCGGCACCGTCTGGTATACTGCGCAATTGCTGATAGGCCTGCTCGGCCGGCGCGCTGGCCCGCCGCAAGAAATTGAGCCACTGCTTGAGCCGGCCGGCGCGCGCCCGCGGCTCGATGTGCTCGCACACCCGCCGCCAAAACCGCTCCAGATGCGGCAGCATCTCGGGCCAATCGAGCGCGCCTCGGGCCGCTGGCCCGCAGGCCGCAGGGGGCCACCCGAAGGCGCGCCTGAGCTTGCCCGCCAGCGCCGGATCGACCACAGCGCCGCGTCCGAGCATGAGTGCATGGGCGCCGGACTCCTGCAGACAACGGCGCGCATCATCGACCGACCAAACCTCGCCATTGGCCACCACGGGCAGGCGCACGGCCGCCCTGACATCGGCCACGCGCGACCAATAAGCGGGCGGGCGGTAACCATCGTCGCGCGTGCGGGCATGCACGACCAGCTCAGAGGCGCCGCCGGCCTCGATGGCCTGCGCACACAGCTCGGCATACCGGTCGTGTGTGTAGCCCAGCCGCATCTTGGCCGACACCACCACATCGCGCGGCACCGCACGGCGCACCGCCTCGACGATGCGCAGGAGCTGCTGCGGCTCTTGCAGCAAGATGGCTCCGCCGCCATGGCGATTGACGACCTTGGCCGGGCAGCCAAAGTTCAGATCGATGCCGGCCGAGCCGAGTTCGGCCAGCCGGGCGGCGTTGTCAGCCATGCACGCCGGATCCGATCCCAACAGCTGCGCGCGCACCGGCACACCGGCGGCGGTGCGGCTGCCATTGAGCAACTCCGGCATCACGCGCAAGAACACCCGCGGCGGCAGCAATTGATCGGTGATGCGGATGAACTCGCTGACGCAGCGGTCGAAGCCACCAATGCCGGTGAGCACATCGCGCAGCACGAAGTCGAGCAGGCCCTCCATCGGGGCCAGTAGCAACTGTGGGGTGCGCTCAGACTCGGCCGTCATCTCGCCAGGCGGTCGTTGGGGTGCGGGCTGCTGCGCCTGCCGGCGCCTCAGAGCAAATCGCGGCGCAGGCGGATCTCTTCCATCTTGGCGCTGCCTGCACTGACGAGCCTTAGGCTGTTGGTCTCGCGCTTGAAGCCGTTGTGCTCAAAAAACCGCAAGGCCCGCTCGTCGCGCAGGGGCACCCAGACCGTGACCTTGGTGCAGCCCTCGTCCTTGAGCCCGTCATGGGCCGCGTCCCATAAAGCGGTGCCAATGCCCTGCTGGCCGTGCTCGGGCAAGACGCACAAGGCCCAAAGCTCGCCGGTGGTCGAAGGCGTGCCCTTGTCGCGCGAGCGGTCGAAACCGACAAAGCCGACCATGGTCTCGCCCTCGATGGCCACCTGCACCTGCGGCTCGCTGTATTCGATAGCCTCGCGCCAATACGCCTGGCGCTCCTCGATGGAAGGGCCGCTGAGTTTGTCCATCATCAAGACGTCGCGCAGAAGCGCTTGCGTGACGCTGGCGTGCACGCGGGCAATGGCCTTGGCGTCGCGCACGGTGGCGGGCCGCACTGGGTGGGTGGTCATTCGGAGGGCATTTTTCATGAACAAAACCATGGATTGTCGCCCGAATCGATTGCTTCGGGCCAGGGCTAGGGTGGGCTCGTCGAGTATGGACGTCAAATCAGCGTCAGCAGCATCGGTAAACTTCCTTCATTCATGTCGCGCAACATCACTGCCCATACCGAGACCAAGCCGCACATCAGCCAAGAGCCGGCCGTCTACCAGCTGAGTCTGTACCCCGGCGCGCGTGCAATCGACGCGCCAAGCCATCAATCCCTGCTTGCCTCGGCACAGGCCGACGGCGTCGAGTTGCACGCATCGTGCCGCAACGGCACCTGCCGAGCCTGCCTGCGCCGTCTACACAGCGGGCAGGTGACTTACCCGATCGAGTGGCCGGGCCTAAGCGCCCAAGAAAAGGCCGAAGGCTACATCCTGCCCTGCGTGGCCCGTCCAGCGTCGGACTTGGTCCTGGCAGCGCAAGGCTGAGGGCGACATGGCACGAGCGGCTTTGTCTGGCTTGCTGATCGGCCTGATCCTGCTCGTGCCAGCGGTGCAGGCGCAAACGGCAGCGCCACGCACCTTCGAAGACAGCATGGCCCAGCGCAGCCTGGCTTGCACCCACTGCCACGGAGCGGGCGGGCGGGCGGCGCCCGATGGCTACCATCCGCGCATCGCCGGCAAGCCTGCGATCTACCTCTACAACCAACTGCTCAATTTCCGCGACGGGCGGCGCCACTACGGACCGATGACCCAGCTGCTGGCGCCGCTGAGCGATGAGTACCTGCTGGCCATTGCCGAGCATTTTGCCGCCCTGCAGCTGCCCTACCCCGCGCCCCTGCCCCACAAATCGAGCGCCGAACTGCTCGAGCGTGGCCGCACCCTGGCCTACCAGGGCGATGCCTCGCGCCAGTTGCAAGCCTGCGCCCAGTGCCACGGCCAGAACCTGACCGGGATGCTGCCCCACGTGCCTGGCCTGCTCGGCTTGCCGCGCGACTACCTCAACGCCCAGCTCGGTGCCTGGCGCACCGGCAAGCGCCGCGCCCACGCGCCCGACTGCATGGCCGACATCGCCAAACGGCTGCAGCCGCAGGATATCGAGGCGCTGGCCAGCTGGCTGGCGGCGCAAGCCGTGCCGGCAGGCAGCGCTGGCGCACCGGCGAGTGCACCGACGAGCGCACCGACGAGCGCACCGACGAGTGCACCGACGAGTGCTTCGGCGAGCGCGCCGCGCGGCGCGCAAAACCCGGCCACAGCCTGCGGCACGGCCAGATCGCCCCAACGACCATGAGCCAGGCGCGGCAGCAAACCAGGCGTTGGCGCGCAGCAGCCCTGATCTGCGCACTGATCTGCGCACTGATCGGCGCCCTGCTGGCCGCCGCGCTGCTCTGGCAAGATGAACCGGATCAAAACCAGACCCAGACGCGCAGCGAAGCGCCGGCCGATGCGCAGACCGTGCAGCAAGGCGCCTACCTGGCGCGGGCGGGCAACTGCATGGCCTGCCACACGCCCGCCGGCGCGCCGGCCTATTCGGGCGGGCGCGGCATCGAGACCCCCTTTGGCGCCGTCTACGCGGGCAACCTCACGCCCGACCCCGACACCGGCATCGGCCGCTGGAGCGCCGACGATTTTTGGCGTGCGCTGCGCGAGGGTCGATCGCGCGATGGCCGGCTGCTCTATCCGGCCTTCCCCTACGCCAACTACAGCGTGATCCGGCGCGAGGACAGCGACGCCTTGTACGCCTACCTGCGCAGCCTGACGCCGGTGCACCAGCCCAACCGTGAGCACGACTTGCGCTGGCCCTTCAACACGCAAGTGGCCCTGGCGCTGTGGCGGGCCCTCTACTTCAAGCCCGGGGAACTCAAAGCCCAGGCCGACGCCACCGAGCAGCGCGGCGCCTATTTGGTGCAAGGGCTGGGCCACTGCGCGGCCTGCCACTCGGCGCGCAACGCACTGGGCGCGAGCAATCCTTTCGATCTGGCCGGCGGCCTGATCCCGATGCAAAACTGGTACGCGCCCTCGCTCAACAGCCGCGAGGAAGCGGGCGTGATGCACTGGCCCCTGGCCGACATCGTCGCGCTGCTCAAAACCGGCGTGTCGGCGCGCGGCTCGGCCCAGGGCCCGATGGCCGAGGTGGTGCTGCACAGCACGCAGCATCTGAGCGATGCCGACCTGCAAGCCATCGGCGTGTTCCTGCAGCGCTTGCCCGAGCAGCCCAGCCCTGCCTCGGCCAAGCCAGCGGCCAGCCGCGCAGGCGCGCTCATCTACGAGCAGCAGTGCGCGCAATGCCACGGCCCACAAGGCCAAGGGCTTGCAGGCGTCTATCCCGCGCTGGCAGGCAACCGGGCGGTGAGCATGGCCCAGAGCGTCAATCTGGTGCAGATGGTGCTCCACGGCGGCTATCCGCCAGCGACGGCCGGCAACCCACGCCCCTTCGGCATGCCGCCCTACATCGTCGATCTGAGCGATCAAGAGATTGCCGACTTGCTCAGCCACCTGCGCAGCAGCTGGGGCCATGCGGCCGGCGCGGTCAGCGCGGTGGACGTGCAGCGCTCACGCGCCCAGCCGGGCCGCTAAAGGGCCCCAGCCCAGACTGCGGCTCAAGAGCCCTGCATGCGATCGCGGTGGGCCAGCGCAGGAAACAGACGCAGCCAAGCGGCGGCCACCAGCAAGGTACCCACGCCCCCGAGCACCACGGAGCCGACCGGCCCGAGCCAGGCGGCGGTCGCACCCGACTCGAATTCGCCGAGTTGGTTGGACGCGCCGATGAAGATCGAATTGACGGCGCTGACCCGCCCGCGCATCTCGTCGGGGGTCTCGAGCTGCACCAGGGTCATGCGGATGACGACGCTGACCATATCGGCCGCGCCCGAGATGGCCAGCACCAGCAAAGACAGCACAAAACTCGTCGACAGTCCAAAAGCGAGCATGCACAGGCCATAGACGGCCACCGCCGCCAGCAATTTGTGGCCGACCCCCCGCTCGATCGACCAGCGGGTGAGCACCAGCGACATCAGCAAAGCACCGACTGCAGGAGCGGCCCGCAACAAGCCCAGGCCCCAAGGGCCGACCTGCAAGATATCCTTGGCAAACATGGGCAACAAGGCGGTGGCGCCGCCGAGCAAAACCGCGAACAGGTCCAATGACACCGCGCCGAGCAAAAGCTTGCTGCGCCAGACAAAGGTCAATCCGGCCGACACGCTGGCCAGGGTGACCGGCTCATGGGCTGGCGCCACGTGTCGGTAGCGCAGCCGCAGGGCCAGCACAGCGGCCAGCAGCAGCAAGCTCAGGCACACGCCATAGACCGCGCCGGCGCCGGCCACAAACACCAGACCGCCCAGGGCCGGACCGCCAATGACCGCCACCTCGGTGCCGGCCGAATTGAAGGCGGTGGCCCGCGGCAGCAAGGGCGCAGGCACAAGCAGCGGAGCCAAGGCCTGCTGGGCCGGCATCTGAAAAGCACGCGCCAGCCCCAGCACCACCGAAAGGCCCAAGAGCAAATCACGCCCGAGCCAGCTGCCAGCCTGCGCCCAGCCGGCGGTGGCCGCCAGCAGCACCAGCGCCACCACGGCCTGAGCGACCAGACAAGCGGCGATGATGCGACCGCGGTGCATGCGATCGGCCGCATGCCCGGCCACCAGCGTGAACATCAGGGCCGGAACAAACTGGTAGAGCCCCACCAAGCCCAGGTCCCAGGCGCTGTGGGTGAGCTCGTACATCTGCCAGCCGACAGCCACCATCAGCATCTGCTGGGCCGCGGTGCTGGCCAGCCGCGCACCCCACATGCGCATGTAGTCGCCCAGCCCAAGCAACTCACGCAAACCAGTATCGGAAGACATGGAGAGCCACTGTAACAGCGCAGCGCGGCCGGCCGATAATGCAGCCCCATGTCATGCACGCAGCCCGGCATTGAGCAGCGCTTGATCTACCTTGACGAGGACCTGCTGGTGCTCGACAAGCCCGCCGGCCTGCTGTCCGTGCCCGGTCGTGGCCCGGACAAGCAAGACTGCCTGAGCGCCAGGGTGCAGGCGCGCTGGCCCGGCGCCTTGACGGTGCACCGGCTCGACATGGCCACCTCGGGCCTGCTGCTGATGGCGCGCAACCCGCACAGCCAAAGGCAGCTGAGCCTGGCCTTTGAAACGCGCCAGATCCACAAGCATTACGTGGCGGTGGTGCATGGCCAACTGCAAGGCGGCACGCAAGGGCTCATCGATCTGCCCCTGGCGGTGGACTGGCCTAACCGACCGCTGCAAAAAGTCGATTCCCTGCGCGGCAAGCCCAGCCAGACCCGCTGGCAGATTCTGGAGCAGGCGCAGGACAAGACCCGCTTGCTGCTGCAGCCCCTGAGCGGGCGCACGCACCAGCTGCGCGTGCACCTGCAAGCCATCGGCCATCCGATCGTTGGCGATGCGCTCTACGGCGCCGACGCTGGCCCGCAAGCGCCGCGCCTGCTCCTGCACGCCAGCGCGCTGATGTTCACGCACCCGCTGAGCGGACAAAGCCTGCACATCGAAAGCCCGCCCCCTTTCTGAGCCGCAAGCCGCGCCGGTGAGCGCTCGGCGGCCCGGGCCCGGTTTATGGGTTCCAATGGAGGTTTCGCCTCACCGGAGCAGCCAGCATGGCATTGAAGGCCACCATCTACAAAGCGCAGCTGCAAATCGCAGACATGGACCGCGCACTCTATGCCGACCATGCGGTCACCCTCGCACGCCATCCTTCAGAAACCGACGAGCGCATGATGGTGCGGCTGCTGGCCTTCGCGCTGAATGTGGCCAGCAACGATGAAGCCGGTCAACTCGAGTTTGCCAAAGACCTCTGGGATGTCGACGAAGCCGCGCTCTGGCACCGCGACTACACCGGCGCGCTACGGCACTGGATCGACGTCGGTCAACCCGATGACAAGAGGCTGATGCGCGCCTCGGGGCGCTCGCAGCAAGTGAGCGTCTACAGCCATGCCAGCAGCACGCCGGTGTGGTGGAAGGGCCTGCAAAACAAAATCACACGGGCCGACAACTTAGCCGTCTGGCAGATCGAGGCCGCGCAAAGCCAGGCCCTGGCCGGCCTGAGCGAGCGCAGCATGCAGTTGCAGGTGACGGTGCAAGACGCTCAGGTGTGGATTGGCAACGGCGCGGCCACCGTCGAGATCACCCCGCTGCGCCTGCGCTGAATCGACCCCGAAAACCGGCACCAGCGCCGCAGGGCCCGCTCCCGGATAATCAACCTACCCCACGGCCACCCCGGCGCACCGCACGCCCCAGCCATCATGACCGACACCGCCGCCTCCGCCGCCTCCCCCACCCCAAGCCCAGCCCGGACCTTGCGTGCCGCCGTGCTGCTGGCCAGCACCCTGGCGGCCGCTGTCAGCCAGGCGCAGATGGGTCCAGAAGAGGGGCCGGGCGGGCCGGTGAGCAGCGGCCAGAGCCTGCGCGAGGTGGTGATCAGCTCGCGCCGCTCGATTGAAGAGCGCTTTCAGGCCGCCGGCTCCCTGGTTGTGGTGGACCGCCAAGACATCGAGCAGATGGGCGTGGACACCACGGTCGATGTGCTGCGTCAACTGCCCGGTCTGCAGGTGACCACCGGTGCCAACGGCGGCATCGAAATTCGCATGCGCGGGCTCGACGGCAGCGCCACCCGCGTGATGATCGACGGCCAACGCTCGGCCGGCCGCGCGCAGCTGCCGATCGACCAGTTGCCGGCCGACCTGATCGAGCGCATCGAAATCGTGCGCTCACCCAGCGCCGAGTTTTCCGGCTCCAGTGGTGGAACGGTCAACATCGTGCTGCGCCAGGCCTCGCCTCAGCGCAGCGCCATGTTTCGCCTAACCGACAACGTTGCCTTTGGCGATCACAACCCGCGCCTGTGGATCATGCGCACCGGCCCCATCGGCGGTGATGCCCAGGCGCCCGCCAACCGCACGCCCTGGTCCTTCTTCATGGGGGTGTGGCTGGCCGACAGCTTCAGCGGCTTCAACCAGGAGCTCGAGAGCCAATCGGCCACGGCCTTGACCCAATCGAGCGCGCGCAGCCGCACCGAGCGGCGCGACTGGATGCTCATCCCCAGGCTGAGCGGGCGCATCGGCCGCGACCAGGTCTCGCTGCGCGGCAACGTGAGCGGCTCCAGCACCGACGGCAGCTACCTGCAGCGCCTAAACGATGGCAGCACCCTCCGATCGGAAACCTCGCAAACCCAGCGCGACTCCTGGCAGCTCGGGGGCGACTGGACGCGCCGGCTGTCACTGGGCAAGCTAGAGACCAGCTGGTCGGGCAATCGCCAAAGCGACGAATTGCTGCGCCAGCGCGCCAGCGGCACCCGCTACGACGAAGACCGCACCGAATCGACCTGGCAGCTCAAATCCAAACTCACCGGCTCGCGCGAATCGCTGCTGTGGATGACCGGTATCGAATACGAAAACCGCCAGGCCCACGGCAGCAGCCTGGACAGCGCCACGACCGTCGGGCTCGAACGGCTGCAATCGCGGATTGAGCGGCTGGCGCTTTGGGGGCAAAACGAATGGGAGCTGCCGGCCAAGACCACCTTGACCTTGGGCCTGCGCGCAGAGTCGATCGGGCTCGAATCGCGGGTCAATGCGGTCAACAGCCAGCAGCGGCTTCATATTTGGCAGCCCTCCCTGCACACGCGCACGCCCATCAGCGAAACCGCTCAGTGGCGCATGAACCTCGCCCGCGTGACGCGCCAGCCCAGCGTGTGGGACCTGCTCGACCGCAGCGTGCCCAGCCAGGGCAACAACAGCCCGACCAACCCCGACCAGCTGGGCAACCCCAATTTGCGCCCGGAAGTCACCCAGACCTTCGACATCGGCCTAGAGCAGAGGCTGCCAGGCCAAGGCCAGGCCGGCGTGAGCGTGTTCATGCGCCGCACCGGCGATGTGATTGCCACCGAGCTGTTCGAGCAGCAGGCCGGCTTGTGGGTGGCGCAGCGGCAAAACATCGGAAGCGCCCACACCGTCGGCCTCGAGGGTGATCTGAAGCGACCGCTGGCGGGCAGCGGCTGGGCGCGCGACTGGATGCTCACGGCCAATGCGACCGTGCTGCAATCGCGCATGATCGACGGCGCGCGCGAGGGCGCGGCCATCCCGGGCCAGCCGAGCTACACCATCAGCCTGGGCGCAGCCAAGCCGATGCGCCGCACCGGCGGCACCTTCGGCGGCCTGTCGGCCAGCCTCAACGGACCAGCATCCTTGAGCACACCGAGCGTCAGCGGGCGCGAGCGCTCGCGCATCACGTTCGATGCCCATGTGGGCCATTCGGTGCCCCGCAAAGGCTTTTGGCGGGTGGGCGTGTACAACCTGGGCGACGCACCGGTCGAGCGCAGCCGCTCCTACCGGGAAGCTGGGGCGAGCCTGACCGAGCGCAGCAAGACCTACTACGCACCGCGCATTTACGCATCGGTGGGCGCGCAGCTCTAAGCTGCCACGCCAGACGGCCACGCCCCTATGCCCTCCCTGCTGTACTTTTTCGCCTTTTGCAACCTGGTCATCGGCAGCAGCGCCTTCGTGCTCGGCGGCATCTTGGAGCCGGTCAGCGTGGGGCTCGGGGCGAGCCTGGCGGCCACCGGCCAGGCGATGACCGCCTATGCGCTGGGCGCGGCGCTGCTCGCGCCCATGCTCATCCTGGCCACCGGGCACTGGAGCCGGCGCCGCACCATCTTGCTGGCCCTGGGGCTGTTCAGTGCAGGCAGTCTGATCAGTGCGTTGGCTGCGAGCCTGACCTGGCTGATGATCGGGCGGGTGGTCATGGGCGCCGGCGTGATGTTCACTGCCGCCGCCTCGGCCACTGCGGTCAGCCTGGTGCCGGTGGCCCAACGCGGGCGCGCCCTGTCGATCGCCAACCTCGGCCAGAGCGTCTGCTACGCCGTCGGCGTGCCGGTGGGCACCTGGATTGGTTTGCAATGGGGCTGGCGCTGGCCGCTGTGGCTGGCTGCAGCGGCCAGTCTGTGCGTCTGGCTGCTGGCCACCCGCTTGGTACCGGCGGCCACCACCGGCAGCGTGGTCACCGGCAGCCTGCGCACGGCCGCCGGGCAGTGGCCGGTCTGGCGGGTGTGGCTGCGCACCTTGCTGATGTTCACCGCCATCTTCGGCGTCTTCACCTATATCGGCCCGGTGCTCCAAGAGCTCGACGGCCTCGATGCCACAGGCTTGTCGGTGGTGCTGGCCATCTTTGGTTGCGCCGGTGTGGTGGGTACCCTGATGGGCGGCTGGGCGGCCGATCGCTTCGGGGTGCTGCGAACCACGGCCATCCAGCTGACGGTCGTGGCCCTCATGATGGCCGTGCTGCCCCTGACAGCCGGCCACACCGTGTTGACCACGCTGGCTCTGGTGGTCTGGGGTCTTAATAGCTTTGGGTCGATGGCGCCGCAGCAAAGCCGGCTGATCAGCCTGGCGCCCTCACAAGCGCCCATGCTCATCAGCCTCAACAGCTCCATGCTTTACGTGGGCGCCGCCCTGGGCGCTGCCGCCGGCGGCTCGCTGATCAGCACCGTGGGCATGGCCAGGCTGTCCTGGGTGGGGGTACCCTGCGTGCTGCTGGCCTTGCTCAGCCTGCTGCCCGACTTCAAGGGCGAGCCCTCAAAAGGGTCTTCGGGATGAACGCCGCCCAGCAAGAGCTGCAGGCGATCCGCGCCTGCCTTGAGCAACTGCGCCAGGGCCAGAGCTCGGTCGCGGCCCTGTGCCAGTGCGCGCTGCAATCACAAAGCCTGCTGGCCGCGCTGCCGGCGCCCTACACCACGGTGCTGCAAGAGCTGAGCAACCGGCTCGAGTCTTCGGCTCTTTTTAGCGAAGAAAGCTGCTCCTTCAGCCAGGCCGACTTGCTCGCCAGTGTGCAACTGTGGCTGGACAA
Organism: Comamonadaceae bacterium; assembly: GCA_947458345.1. Taxonomy (GTDB): domain Bacteria; phylum Pseudomonadota; class Gammaproteobacteria; order Burkholderiales; family Burkholderiaceae_C; genus Polaromonas. Next base: position 728 of record CANHBU010000002.1, on the reverse strand, counting down.
GGCGGAACAAAAATTGGCAGCGGCCTGAGGCGGGCAGCCGCGGGGCTCACAGACCGAGCTTCTTCCAGCCCTCACGCCCGAGCTTTTCGAGCGTGAGAATATTGTCCCGGTAGATCGCATCGGGATCGGCCAGGCCCTCGACCGCACGTTCGACGCTTTCTTCGCGCAGCAAATGCAGCGTGGCATAGGGCGCGCGATTGGTGTAGTTGCCCATGTCCTCGGGCTCGGTGCCCTCGAACTGGTACTGCGGGTGAAAGCTGGCGATCTGTATCACGCCCTCAAGCTCATGCTCGGCCAGCACGCCCTCAGCAATCTCCAGGAAATCATTGAAGTCCAGGAAGTCTGGGAACAGCGTGGGGTGGATGATGAGCGTGGTGTCGATCTGCTCGGCCGGCGTGGCCACCAGCAGATCGAGCTCGCGGTCGAGCTCTTCGAGCAGGTCGTCGATGTGCCGGGCCCGGCTGATCACCAGCCGCACCCGGTCGCGGGTGTAGACCGCCTTGGCAAACGGGCACAGATTCAGCCCGATGACCGCCTTTTCCAGCCAGCCACGGGTGCGAGCGAGCACCACATCGTCGCCCGCTCGCGCTGAATCGGCAGGCTGGCTCACTTCAGAGCCTTGAAGCGCACCCGCTTGGGCTTGGCGCCCTCCTCGCCCAGACGTTTTTTCTTGTCGGCTTCGTACTCCTGGTAGTTGCCATCAAAAAACACCCACTGGCTGTCGCCCT
>CANHBU010000001.1 GCA_947458345.1 Comamonadaceae bacterium | reverse complement strand
CCAGCAGCGGCCAGCAAGGCGCCAGCGGCACGCTCATTGGCATCGATGCGCAGACCCAGGACGCGCTGGTGCGGGTGCTGGCCGAGCCCAACATCATGGCCGTCAGCGGGCAGTCGGCCAGCTTTTTGTCGGGCGGCAAGATCTACATTCCGGTGCGCCAGGGCAATGGCGCGGTCTCGCTCGAGGAGCGTCAGTACGGTGTGGGCCTGAGATTTCATCCGACCGTACTCGATGGCGGGCGCGTCAACCTCAAGCTCACCACCGAGGCCTCGGAGCTGTCTCAGACGGGCGCAGTGCTCAGCGCCAGCGACGGCAGCAGCACCATCATGCCGGTGGTCAGCACCCGCCAGATCGACACCACGGTGCAGCTCGGCGATGGCCAGAGCCTGGCGATTGCGGGCCTGATCCGCAACAACCTGACCCAGTCGGTCAGCCGCTTTCCCGGCCTGGGCGATCTGCCGATTCTCGGGGCGCTGTTTCGATCGACCGCGTTTCAAAAGGACCAGACCGAATTGGTCTTTGTGGTCACGCCCCGGCTGGTGCAGCCGATTGCCCAGGCGGTGCTGCCCACCGATGTGCATCGCGAGCCCAGCCGCCAGGAGGCGATCCTTGACGGCAAGGCCGAGGGCGCGCCCAGGCCTGCGCCCCCACCACCTGCCACCCCTTCACCTGCGCCCGGGCCTCAGGGCCCGGCGCGTCCCACCGAAACCAGGAGCCAGCCTTGAAAACCGGATCGTTCATCGGGCCTTGTGTCGCCTGCATCTTGAGCCTGGCCGGCTGCGCCTCCACCACGCCGCATTACGACGAGCGTTTTGGCGAGGCGGTGCGTCACAACCGCCAGGCGCAGGTCATCAATCCGGCGCCCACGCCCGCCAGCGCGGGCGGTCTTGATGCCCAAACCGCCCGCGCTGCCTTGCAGCGCTACCGCGACAGCTTTCGCGCGCCGCCGCCTGTGATCAATGTGATCAATCTGGGCTCGGGGACCTCGCAGGCGCCCTGAGGCCCACGGCAGCGCGCAAGACAGGAGGGAGGCTGGAGGTGCGGCAGGGCCATGCGGCCGCATCGTCAGCAGTGCAAGGCGCCAGTTAGAGCGCCGCGTCGGTACGCCGGACGGTCCGGTGTGTCTTTTTTGAACCATGACAGGAGCTCATTTATGAAAAAGTTGATTCGCAGTTTTCCCGCGGCCATCGGTCGTTTTGTGCGCGATGAAGAGGGTGCGCAAGTGGTCGAGTACGCGCTCATCATTGCCGTGGTCTCTATTGCCCTGGTGCTCGCGATTCAGGGGCTGACCAATGGCAATTTCGCCGACTTCATTGCCCGCGTCGACGCCTGTCTGACCACGGCCACCTGCACCTGAACGTACAGGCGCTTGCGCGATGAGACACGGCAATCGATTGACCTTGCGGCCATCGCAGCCGGGTCTTGCGCGCATCGGTGGCCGCCAAGGCGGCCTTCGCAGGCAGCAGGGGGCGGTCGCTGTGACCGTGGCCTTGTGCCTGCTTTTTCTCCTGGGTTTCATGGGCCTGGCCCTGGACTTTGGGCGCCTGTTCGTGATCCGCGGCGAGTTGCAGACCGCTTTGGACAGTTGCGCCTTGTCGGCCGCGCGCGAGCTCGATGGCCAAAGCGATGCGCTGGTGCGTGCAAGCAGCGCCGGCCGCATTGTGGGCAATGCCAATGCCGTCAATTTTCAGTCTGCCAGTTGGGCCGGTGGGGGCCAAATCATTGAAGCCGATCTGCAGTTTCTCGATCGCGACCTGCTGCAAACCGCGCAGCCGGCGCAGGCGCGCTATGCCCGTTGCCGGCATGAACATGCGGCGGTAGGCGCCTGGCTGCTGCCGGCCTTGCAGGCCTTTTGGGGTGGCGCATCGCCGGCGGTCTCGATGCGGCTTTCGGCCCAGGCCACTGCCAGCCGACTGAGTGCCCAGACCGCCTGCCCTTTGCCGATTGCGCTGCGGCCTGTGGCTGGCCAGGGCGCGCCCGATTACGGTCTGAGCGCAGGGCAATGGGTGGCTGTGGTGGGCGCCAAGGGACTGGCCCCCGGCGGGCAGATCGGTTGGGCCAACCTCGACGGCTCTAACAGTGCGGCTCAGACCGAGAACCAATTGCTGGGGTACTGCGGAGTGCGCATCGGTGACCGCCTCGGCACGCCGGGCAGCCAGTCCTCGGTTGGCGATACCTGGAATTTGCGCTTTGGCCTGCACAAGAACAATCCGCCGGCCGAAGCGGCTGGCCTGCTCGATGCCACAGGCTATGCCTACACGGCGAGCAATTGGCCCTCACAGCGCAATGCCCTGCGCGGCGCGCGGCCAGCCGGCGCCCACGCCAGCGCCGCCAATTACCAAGTCAAGAGTGCGGCGCAGGCCTCCTGTGCCGACACCAGCAGCAGTGTCGCGATCTGCGAGTCCATCACCGGACTCAAGCTTTCGGGCGCCTACAAGTCCCTGGTGCCACCGGGCTCGGCCTATGGCGGGGCCTCGCGAATCGTCGTGGTGCCGGTGGTCGACGCTGCCGCCCGCGTGATCGATTACGCCTGCATGCTGATGCTCCAGCCCATGAGCTCGCCCATGATCGACGTGCAGCTCGAATACATCGGCAATGCGGGCGACAGCGCCTCGCCTTGCACCACCGTGGGCCTGCCCGGCGGCAGCGTAGGCCCGCGGGTGGCCACTTTGGTGCGTTGAACCATGAAGCGCTGGCCCATGACCCCAAAGCCAAAGGCCCCAGGCCGGCAAAGCGGCGTTGCGCTGCTTGAGTTCACGCTGATCTTGCCCATGCTGGTGCTCATGGCCTGGAGTGTCACTGAGCTCGGCCGTGCCCTGTGGCACTACAAAGTACTGGCGCAGTCGAGCCGCGAGGCTGCGCGCTATCTGTCGATGCAAACGCCGGGCACCGGTGGCGAGCAAGCGCGCAACCTGGTGCTCTACGGCACGCTGGCAGGGGCAAGCGCCTATCAGCTCTCGGGCCTGACGGCCGCGCAGCCGGTGGTGGTGACTTGGCAGCGGAGCACGTCGTCCTTGGCGCTGGTCAAGGTGACGGTGGCGGGCTACCGTTTCGACTCGTTGGCGGCGTCGGTCTTTGGGGTTCGCCTGGGCCCCATCATCTTTGGCGACATCAGTGCCAGCATGCGGGCCGCCTCGTGCGGCAGTGTGTGCTGATGACCCAGCGCAAGGCCCAAGCGGGTTCGACGGCAGTGGAATTTGCCCTGGTGATGCTGGTGTTCTTGACCTTTTTTCTCGGCCTGCTCGACCTCACGCGCCTGCTCTACACCTGGCAGGCGGCCTCCGAGGCGGCCCGCGTGGGCGCGCGCTACGCGGCCGTGTGCGACGACACCAGCCGCAGCGCCGATGTGCGCGCCCTGATGCAGCGCACGCTGCCGGCGGTTTCGCAGGTAGCGATCGATTGGCTGCCGGCAGGCTGCGCGGCCAGCCAATGCCAGTCGCTGCGCCTGCGCATCACCGGCCTGCAGTTTCAGTGGATCTCGCCGATTGCAGGCCTTAACGCCCTGGCGCCGATCGCACTGCCCGTGGCCAGCGTCGAGCTTTCGCGCGAGGCCATGCGCCAGGATCCGCAGAGCACGGCCTTGTGCACCCTTTGACCTAGAAAGACCCCACACCATGAAGATCGCCCTGATTTCCCCGAGCAAGGTCCACCTGAGCGAGATGAGCCAGGTGCTGCAGGGGCCCACCTCCGCAGCGCTGCAAGGCGCGGCGCACGAGTTGCTGCAAATTGAGGGCGGACGAAGCCGCCTGGCCGAGGTCGTGGAGGCGCACCATCCCGACTTGGTGGTGGTCGACGGCATGGGGCGCGACCCCGACGAGCTTGAGCCGGTCGAGCAGGTGACCTCGGCGCATCCGCAACTGGCCGTGCTCATGCTGTGCGCGCAGCAGTCGCCCGAATTTTTGCTGCGGGCCATGCGTGCGGGCGTGCGCGAGGTGCTGGGCTCGCCGCCGACGGCCGCCTCGCTGCTGATGGCCGTCGAGCGTGTCGACCGGCGGCGCCTGGGCCTTGCCGCGCGGCCACAGGCCCGCGTGCTGGGCTTTGTGCCGTGCAAGGGAGGCAGCGGCGCGACCTTCATTGCGGCCAATCTGGCCTATCAGCTGGCTGCCGAAAAAACCGTGCTGCTGATCGATTTGAACCTGCAATTTGGCGATGCGCTGGGCATGCTCAGCGAGCAACCGGCGGCCATCAGCCTGGCCGATGTGGCCCGTGAGATCGACCGGCTCGATGCGGCCTTTTTGGGGGCTTGCACCACCCGCATCAATGAGCGGCTCAGTGTGCTGGCTGCAGCCGAGGAGGTCAGCGACGGCCTGGAGGTCAGGGCCGAGCATCTGGAGGCCATTGTCCGGCTGGCCCGGCGCCACTATGACTTTGTGCTGCTCGACCTTGAGCGCCATCTCGATCCGCTGAGCCTGCGCGCGATGGATCTGGCCGATCAGCTTTTCGTGGTCATGCAAGCGGGGCTGCCTTGGGTGCGCAATGCGCGTCGGCTGCAAAAGCTGCTCGCGGGCCTGTCTTACCCGGCCGATAAGGTGCATTGGCTGGTCAACCGCGCCGAGCGCAGTGACGACATCGGGCTCGATGACATCGCCCAGGCGCTGGGGGTCGAGCAGGTGCGCTCGGTGGCCAACGATTGGCGCGAGGTATCGGCCTCGATCAGCCGGGGCACTGCGCTGATGGAGCTGACCCGATCGAGCGTGGTGACCCGCAATCTGGCCGATCTGGCTCGCAGCCTGGGCCCGCAAACGAGCGAGCCGCCGAGCTTGCTGTCGCGGCTGTTTCGCCGTGCCTGAACCCGCACCCCTGGTACCCACCATGCACCCCTCCCTGACTTTGCGTGAGCGTTTTCGCTCGCCCCCAGCCGCACTGAGCGGCCCGCCGCCGCAGGCCGAGCCGCCGGCTGAGGGCGAGCGCTACCAGATCATCAAGGGCCGCCTGCACATGAAGCTGGTCGAGCAGTTCGATCTGGCGGCGATGGAGGCGATGGCACCGGAGGTGCTGCGCCAGGAAATCGGCCGGCTGACTGAGCGCCTGCTGCACGAGGAGCCGGTGGCCATCAATGAGATCGAGCGACGCCATCTGATTCGCGACATCGGCCACGAGATGATGGGCTTTGGCCCGCTCGAGCTACTCATGGCCGACCCCACCGTCTCTGACATCTTGGTCAACAGCTGGCACCAGGTGTATGTCGAGAGGCGCGGCAAGCTCGAATTGACACCCGTGACCTTTCAGGACGAGGCGCATCTGATGCGCATCATCGACAAGATCGTCTCGCGGGTCGGACGCCGCATTGACGAATCGAGCCCGATGGTCGATGCCCGACTGCCCGATGGCTCGCGGGTCAATGTGGCGATCGCACCGGTGTCCATCGACGGGCCGATGATGTCGATCCGGCGCTTTTCGCAAGTGCCCCTGAAAATGGAGCGGCTGGTCAGCGAGGGCTACCAGAGCCTGACGCCCGACATGGCGCGTTTTCTGCAGGCGCTGGTGCAAGCCAAGGTCAATTTGCTCATCTCCGGTGGCACGGGCTCGGGCAAGACCACCTTGCTCAACATTCTCTCGGGCTTTATCCCACGCGATGAGCGGGTGGTGACGATCGAAGATGCGGCCGAGCTGCAACTGCAGCAGCCCCATGTGGTGCGGCTGGAGACGCGTCCGCCCAATATTGAAGGGCATGGCGAGATCACGCAGCGCGCCCTGGTGCGCAATGCGCTGCGCATGCGGCCCGATCGCATCGTCATTGGCGAGGTGCGCGGCGGCGAGGCGCTCGACATGCTGCAGGCCATGAACACGGGCCATGAGGGCTCGATGACCACGGTCCATGCCAACACACCGCGCGACGCGCTGTCGCGGCTGGAGAACATGATGGCGATGGCCGGCCTTCAGTTGCCGGCCCGTATTGCGCGCCAGCAGATGGCCGCAGCGATTTCGGTGGTGGTGCAGACCTTGCGCCTGATCGACGGGCGGCGCAAGATCACCAGCATCCAGGAGATCACCGGCATGGAGGCCGACGTCATCAGCCTGCAGCCCATCTTTGGCTTTCGCCAGGTGGGGGTGGCCCCCGACGGTACGGTGTTGGGCCATTTTTCCGCCAGCGGGGTCCGGCCGCGGGTGATGGAGCGCTTGCAAGCCTATGGACTTCAGCTGCCCGATTCGATGTTCGACCCCAGCCATCTGGACAGCCCGCTATGAACCTCTTGCCCGATCGCTGGCTCGGTGCGCCTTCCCTGGTGTTGGGCCTGCTGGTCATGATCTCTTTGTTGCTGCTGCTCGAAGGCCTGTACTTGCTGTGGCGCTCGGCCTATGGGGGGCCGGCGCGCCAGCGCCGGCAGCGGCTGTTGGCCATGCGCCGCCGCACGCAGGCGCCTTCTTCCCTGGCCGCCCGGCCGGCTGCCTCGGGCCCTCTGGGCCGGCTGCTGCAGCGCTGGCCGGTGCTCGAGCGCGTTCAGCTGGCTCTGTTGCAGGCCAACCTGCGCTGGCACGCGGGGCAGCTTCTGGCCCTGAGTGTCTTGGCAGGTCTGACCGTCTTGGGGCTGCTGCGCTTGCTGCATGTGCCGGCGGGGCTCGCAGCCTTGACGGCCCTGAGCACGGGTCTGGCCCCCTGGGCTTACCTGGGGCTGCGGCGCCAGCGGCGGCTGCACCTCTTGCAAAGGCAGTTGCCCGAAGCGCTGGACCTGATGGCGCGGGCCATGCGCGCCGGGCATGCGTTTGCTTCGGCCTTGCAGATGGCGGGGCAAGAAATGAGCGAGCCGATGGCGGTCGAGTTGCGCGCGGTGCATGAGGAGGTCAACCTGGGCCTGACCTTGCCGCAGGCGCTGGCCCACTTGCTCGACCGGGTGCCCCTGACCGATCTGCGCTACTTCGTGGTGGCGGTATCGATACAGCGCGAATCGGGCGGCAACTTGGCCGAGGTGCTGGGCAAGCTCGCGCAGCTGATCCGTGCCCGCCTGCGGCTGCTTGACCGGGTGCGTGTGCTGTCGAGCGAGGGCCGTTTATCGGCCTGGATTTTGGTGCTCATGCCCTTTGCGCTGGCCGGCCTGCTGGCCCTGTTCAATCCGGGCTTTATGCGCCCGCTATGGACCGACCCGATCGGCATCAGCTTGCTGCAGGCCATGCTCGCGGTGATGCTGCTGGGCATTGTGCTGATTGTGCGCATTGTGCGCATCCGGGTCTGATGCCGGCGTGGGCCCGTCGGTGACAGCAGCGATGCAGGCACTGACGCGCAGTCCTGTGATCTAGAGGAGGCTTTGATGACGGTGTTTTCCCTGCTGATTTTTCTGGCTGTGAGTGCCGCTGCACTGGGCCTCTTTCTGCTGTGGCCCAGTGCTGTGCAGCGCCGGGTGCAGTTGATGGCCCGGCCTGTGCCGCGCGACTGGGGCCGGCGTGCCGCGCGCCTGGCCCGGCCGCTGGCCCAGTTGTCGGCGCCGCAAGGGCCGTGGGAGCAGTCACCCCTGCGCCTGATGTTTGTGCAGGCCGGCATCGCACGGCAGGACGCGCGCCTGTACTATTTTGCGGCCAAGACTGTGCTGCCGCTGGTCGCAGCGGCCCTCGTTTGGGTGTGGCTGCCGGCCCGTACCGGCTTGTTGCAGCAAATGCTGGCCGTTGGCGTGGCCGCATTGTGCGGTCTGTACGCGCCCAACTGGGTGGTGCACGGCTTGCGCCAGCGGCGCCAGCGCGAGATTTTTGAGCACTTCCCAGACGCCACAGACTTGCTGCTGGTGTGCATGGAGGCCGGTCTGGGGCTGGACTCGGGGCTGAACCGTGTGGCCCAAGAAATCGGCCTGAGCAGTCGGGCCCTGGCGCGTGAGTTGCAACTGACCAATCTGGAGCTGCGCGCGGGGGTGAGCCGCGCGCAGGCGCTGCACCATCTGGCCTTGCGCACCGGTGTGCAGGAGATTGCCAGCTTTGCCCTCATGCTCAAGCAGGCCGACCGTTTGGGCACCAGCATCGGCGACTCGCTGCGGGTCTACTCCGACGAGCTGCGCCACAAACGCATGGTGCGCGCCGAAGAGCTCGCTGCGCGGGTGCCCACCAAGATGCTGTTGCCTCTGGTGTTGTGCATCTTTCCGTCGATCATCTTGGTGGTGATGGGGCCGGCGGCGATACAGATTGTGCGCACCCTCATGCCCATGCTCGGGCGCGGCGCTTAAAGCTCAGCCCGTGGGCTCACCGAGGCTGTGCTGGCAGGCGTACATGTAGAGCGCAAGGCGGTTGCTCACGCCCAGCTTGTGGTAAATCGCGCTGAGGTGGTTGCGCAGCGTGTGCTCTGAGATGAACAGGCGTGCGGCCAGCGCCTTGTTGGCCGCGCCGTGGCCGGTCAGGATGGTCTCGATGATTTTGCGCTCGCGCTGCGTCAGCATGGCCTGGCGGGCGTGCTCGGGGTCCTTGGGTTGGTGCATCGCGCCGAGCATGCGCGCCATGCTGGCCCGATCGAGCCAGATCTGACCGTCGTGGACCTTCTCGATCGCCTTGATCACGGTTTGGGCGCTTGCGTCCTTGCACAGCACGCCGCGGGCGCCCAGACGCACCGCCTGGTCGAGCACCTCGGGTTTGCGCTCACCGGTGAGCACCAGCACCCGGCACGGTTGCTGGGTGCTCAGCACCGGCACGATATCGAGGCCGCTGCGACCGTCAAGGTCGAGGTCGAGCAAGACCACATCGGGGCGGTGGGCGCTGGCCTTGTTCAGGGCCTCTTGGGCCGTTTGGGCCGTGGCCACCACCTGCATGCGCGGACTTTGTGAGGCGATGAGCTGCTCGAGCCCCCACACCAAGGTGGGGTGGTCGTCGACGATCAGGATGCGCATGGTTTCTTACAGCGGTATGGTCACGTGCACGGCGGTGCGCTGGCCCGCTTCGCTTCGCACCTCGCTCCAGCCGCCCAGAGCCCGCGCCCGCTGGCTGATCGAGCGGGGTGCGAAATCGCCGCGTGCAGCCAGCCCCTCGTTGCTGATGCGCAGCCCGAGCTGTTGGCCATCGCAGCGCAGCTCGATCTCTCCTGTGCGCGCAGGGGTGTGGCGCCGAATATTGCTCAGGCCCTCGCGGATGAACTGTGAGACCTCTTGGCGCAGCCGCTGGCTCAGGGCCGCGGGCACGGGCCCGCGCACCGCGATGCTCACGCCATGGAGCTGGTGCATGAGCCGGGCTTGCTGGGCCAGCTCATCGGCGAGCTGGCCGGCTGGGTCAGTGGCGTGGTGATGGGTCTTGTCATTGGCCTTGTCATTGGTCTTGCCGTTGCTCTCGTGATGGGTCGGATGATCGGTCCGGTGATCAGCCTCGATCGTGGCCAGGCGAGCCGCTCCTACCGGCGCATCGGCGGTGCGTGGCCCCAGGCGCCGCAGATCGCCTCGCAGGCTGTCGATGACTTGCCCGGTCATGGCCACGAGGGACTGCAGTCCTGCTGCCAGGGCCTGGCCCTGGCGGCTTTGCAAGGCCTCGAGCGCGAGCTTCAGGCCAATATAGGGCTGCATCACACGGTCATGCAGATCGAGTCCAAGGCGCTGGCGTTCGCGCTCACCGGCCTGTTCGCTGAGTTGCTCAAGCTGCCCGATGCGCTCGAGCGGGGCGTAGGCCAGATGCGCAACCCGCTCAAGCATGCGCCGCTCGCGCTGACTCCATACGCGCCGGCCGCTAAGCTGCAAGTGCGCCTGACGCTGCTGCCAGGGCAGGGCCACGCTGATGCGCTCAAGCGTATCGGGTTGCTCTAGCGGCTCGTGCAGCCGCACAGCTCGATCGCGCGCGCTCTGGTCGGGCAGGTCGAGGTGGCAGTGGCTGGCGCCAAAAAATTGCTGCGTGAGCTGCAGCATGCGATCGGCACTGTGCTGCAGACCGAGATGGGGATTGAGGCAGCGCAGCAGCTGGCCAATCAATTCAAGCTCGCGGCGTTGGGCTTGCAATTGATGGGTTTGCCAGGCGATGGCTGCGCTGGCCAAGAGCAGACCCGCTAGAGCCGCGGCAGGAGCGAGCAAGTGCGCAGCAGCGCCTGAAGCCGTGCCTGGATTTGCCCCCAGAGCTGTGCCCATAGCAGCCCCCACAGCAGCCCCCAGAGCAAGACTGGCAAACAGCGCGGCCGGCCTTGGAGTCCAGGGCTGGGCTGAGGCAAGGCTCTGAGGGGCGGCAGGATCGGCAGGGGCGGTCATGGGCTTGAAGCAGTCAGACAGGGCAAGATGGCGCCAGCGGCACGCTCGGTTCGACTGTGGCCCATCATTGAAGCGACGGCTGTCACCCGACCTCGCCTGCTGACGTAGGACAGCGGCCATCTAAGTCCTGCCCTCGCAGCGATGAGCCGCCGATCAGGCGCCGCGCCCCATCAGCGCCCCATCAGCGCCCCACCAGCGCCCAGGCCCCAGTCCCGCCCAAAAAAAAGCCAGCTCGGGACGACCCGAGCTGGCTTTGACTTGCCGATCAGCCGCCCGCAGCGGCGGGCATCACTTCATGTAGTCAGAGATCACTTTCCAGCGGCCGTCCTGGATCTGCGACAGGCGCGAGAGGTTGCTGCCCAGGCGCTTGGTGGGGCTGAAGGTCATCTCGGGGCTGCCGAAGATATCGGCCGGGATCACCATGTTGTCCATGGCCTTGACGAAGCTGTCGGTGGTCAGGTTGTTGCCGGCTTTTTGCACGGCACGGATGAAGGAGTCGACGACGCTGTAGCCGTAGACCGAGAACACGGTGGGGTCCTCATTGAACTTGGTCTTGTATTTGTTGGCCCAGAAACGGATGGGCTGGGAGGCCTCGTCCAGGTAGGGGTTTTGCACCGACATGGCGGCATACAGGCCGTTCATGGCCGGCCCGCCGAGCTTGTGGATCAGGTCGGTGTAAGCCCCGCTGGAGCCGATAAAGATCGGGTTGTAGCCGGTGCGGCGCGCTGTGGCGATGGTGCCGATGGTCTCGCGGATCAGGGTGCCGAGCACCACGAGGTCGCATTCAGCAGCCTTGAGTCGGGCCACTTGCGAGGAAAAGTCGGTAGAGCCGCGCTTGAAGGTCGTTTTTTCGGCCATCGTCACGTTCAGGGTTTTCAGGCCTTCCTCAGCGCCGCGCTGCACCTCCAGCCCGAACTCGTCGTCTTGGTAGATGGAGCAGACTTTCTTGGCGCCTTTGTCCTTGACTAGCATGGGCACGGCCAGACGCATCTGATCGTAGTAGGTGGCCGCAAAGGAGTACTTGAGCCGGTGGAAGGGCTCGTACATTTCGCGCGCGGCGGTGACCGGGAAGAAGTTGACCACGTTCTTTTCGAACTGCACCGGCATGGCGGCGAGGTTTTGCGCCGTGCCGATATGACCGACCATGGCAAAAATCTTGTCCTGGTTGACCAGCTTTTGCGCGGCAAGCACCGCACGCTTGGGGTCGTAGCCCGAGTCTTCGATCATCAGCTTGATGCGTCGGCCGTTGACGCCACCTTGCTCGTTGAGCTCGTCCACGCGCAGTTGCATGCCCGATCGGATCTGCTTGCCAAAGCCGGCCAGCGGACCGGACAGGTCCTGAATGCTGCCCACGTTGATGGTGTCCTTGCTCACGCCCTGGCTTTGCGCCTGGGCCAGGCCGGTGGAAAGTGCCAGGCCAAGGGCCCAGACGGTGGCGGCGAGAGCCGGTTGGTGTTTCATCATGCTTGTCTCCTGTGGATGGTCGGGTGTGGGATCACCGGTACATGGCTTCGATTTGCGGGGCGTATTTCTTCTCGACGAGCTTGCGCTTGAGTTTCATGGTGGGCGTGAGCTCTTCGTCTTCGGCACTGAGTTGTTTGTCGAGCAGGAAGAATTTCTTGATTTGCTCGACGCGGGCAAATTTGGCGTTGACACGGTCAAGTTCGATCTGGATCAATTCTTGCACCTCTGGCGCGCGCGTCAAGCTGGCGTAATTACTGAAGGGGATTTCCCGATCCTGTGCGAATTTCTCGACATTGTCCTGGTCGATCATGACGATGGCCACCAGATAGGGCCGCTTGTCGCCGATGACCACCGCATCGGTGATGTAGGGCGAGAACTTGAGCTCGTTTTCGAGTTCGGTGGGGGTGATGTTCTTGCCGCCGGCGGTGATGATGATGTCCTTCATCCGGTCGGTGATGCGAAGGTACCCATCCTCGTCCATCACGCCCACGTCTCCGGTGTGCAGCCAGCCGTCGGCATCGAGCGCCTCCGCGCTTTTGTCGGGCAGGTTGAGATAGCCCTTGAACACATTGGGGCCTTTGACCTGGATTTCTCCGGTGGCCGGGTCGATGCGCACCTGGTTGAAGGAGGCGGCCGGCCCAATCGAGCCGGGCTTGATCCGACCGGGCGGCGTGCCGGTCGAGGCGCCGCAGGTTTCGGTCATGCCCCAGACCTCGAGCATGGGCACGCCCAGCGCCATGTACCAGCGCACCAGTTCGGGCGAGATCGGCGCTGCGCCGGTGACGCAGTAGCGGGCGCGGTGGATGCCGATGAGCTTGCGCGTGTTGTCCAAAGCCAGCAGCCGGGCCAGCCGGAACTGCAGGCGCAGGCTGGTGCTGACGTTTTGCCCGGCGATCACCGCATCGGCCACACGGTAGCCGACCGAAATCGCCCAGCCATAGGCCAGTTGCTGCAGCCGGCTCGACTCCTTGAGCGCAATCATCACGCCCGAGTAGAACTTTTCCCAGACTCGGGGCACGGCGGTGAAGACGGTCGGTGCAATCTCGCGCACGTTTTCGGGCACCGTTTCTGGGTTTTCGACAAAGTTGAGCTTGCAGCCGGTGTAGAGGGCGAAATACTCGCCGCCGACGCGTTCGGCAATGTGGCACAGCGGCAGGAAGCACATGGCCTCGTCGGCTTCGGTGCGCGAGATCAGGGTGTTGTAGCCGCGCACGGTGTAGACCAGCGCCTCATGGGTGTGCATCGCGCCTTTGGGCTTGCCGGTGGTGCCTGAGGTGTAGACCAAAATCGCCAGATCGCTCGGCTGCACCTGGGCCAGACGCCGCTCCAGGGCTTGCGGATCGGCGGCCAGATGGGCGCGGCCTTGCTCGCGCAATTGCGCCAGCCCCACGACCATGGGGTCGTTCAGGCCGCGCAGGCCTTCGGTGTCGAAGACCACGATCTGGCGCAGCAGGGGCAGGCGATCGCGTACCTCGAGCACCTTGTCGAGCTGCTCATCGTCCTCGACGAACAGCACCACCGTGCGCGAGTCTTCGCACAGGTACTGCACCTGGGCTGCGGCGTCGGTCGGGTAGATGCCGTTGGCCACGGCGCCGCAGCTGAGCACGGCCAGATCGGTCATGAGCCAGTCGCGGTTGGTGTTGGCCAGGATGGAGGCCACCTCGCCGTGCTGCAGGCCCAGATGCAGCAGACCGCCGGCGATCTCGCGCACCGCTTGGCCGACCTGCTGCCAGGTCTGAGACTGCCAGATGCCCAACTCTTTTTGGCGCAGCCACACTTGCGGGCCGCGCTCGCGTACCGCATTGAAAAACAGCGCGCACAGCGTCGAGCCTTCGAGCACCACGCGCGTTTCGGGCTTGATCTGATCGGCTTGCCAGAGGTTCATGCCATCACCGCCAGTTTTTCTTTTTCTTCCAGCGCCGCTCGCCGCGCACGCCGGCGTCCTTGAGCCCGAGGTAGAACTCGCGGATATCGTCCTTCTCGCGCAGCCGATCGCAGCTGTCTTCCATCACGATGCGGCCGTTTTCCAGCACATAGCCGTAATCGGCCGCGTTAAGCGCCATGTTGGCGTTTTGCTCGACCAGCAAGATGGTGGTGCCCTGCTCGCGGTTGATGCGCACCACAATCTCGAAGATCTCTTTGGTCAGCTTCGGAGACAGGCCCAGGCTGGGCTCATCGAGCAAGATCAGCTCGGGCCGGGCCATCAGGGCGCGCGAGATCGCCAGCATTTGCTGCTGCCCGCCTGAGAGCAGGCCGGCGTCCTGGTTGGCGCGCTCGCGCAGGATGGGAAAGTAGTCGAAGACGGTCTGCATGTCGCGCGCCACGCCGTCGCGGTCGCTGCGGGTGTAGGCGCCCATGAGCAAGTTGTCGTGCACGCTCAGCAGCGCAAACACCTCGCGGCCCTCGGGCACATGCGACAGCCCTTGCTGCACGATGAGCGCCGGATCGCGGGCGGTGATGTCCTGCCCACGAAAGTGCACCTGACCTTTGCGCGGATCGATGATGCCCGAGATGGTTTTCAAGATGGTGGTCTTGCCCGCGCCGTTGGAGCCCAGCACCGTGGCGATCTGGCCGCGGCGCACTTTCAGGCTCACGCCGCGGATCGCGCGGATCGGCCCATAGGCGCTCTCCACATTGGCCAGTTCGAGCAGAACCTCGTCGTCGGTGGCGCTCATGCTGGCCCCCCTTTGGGCCGGCGTAGGCTGGCCACATCGTCGACCGATCCCAGATAGGCTTCAATGACAGCCGGATCGCTTTGCACCTGCGCCGGTGTGCCCAGGGCCAGCACCTGGCCCTGGTTCATGGCCAGCACCCGGTCGGACACGCGCGAGACCAGCGACATGTCGTGCTCGACCATCAGCACCGTGATGCCCAGTTCGTGGCGGATGTCCTGGATCCAGAAGGCCATGTCGTCGGTCTCCTCGACATTGAGTCCGGACGAAGGCTCGTCGAGCAGCAGCAAGGTGGGCTCGGTGCACAGGGCCCGGCCGAGCTCGACGACCTTGCGCACGCCGTAGGGCAGGCCTGCCACCAGGCTGTCGCGGTGGTGCTGCAGATCGAGAAACTCGATCACCTTTTCGGCCTGCTCGCGCGATCGCAGCTCGGCCTGGCGCACGCGGCCGGTGAACAGCAGATCTTGCCAGGGCGAGCTGCTGCGGTGGGCGTGGCAGCCGATGAGCAGGTTGTGCAGCACGGTCGCGTGCTCGAACAGCTCGATGTTCTGGAAGGTGCGCGCAATGCCCAGCCCGGCGATGCGATGCGGCGGCTGCTCGGTCAGCGTCACCGGGCCGCCGCGCCCCTGGTAGACGATCGAGCCGCTGGTGGGGGTGTAGATGCGGCTGATCAGGTTGAACACCGTGGTCTTGCCCGCGCCGTTGGGTCCGATCAGCGTGAACACCTCGCCACTTTGCACGTCAAAACTGACGTTGTTGACGGCCAGCACGCCGCCAAAGCGCACGCTCAGACCGCTGGCTTGCAGCAGGGGGCCGCTCATGCGCCGACTCCGGGCCATGCAGGGCAGACAAGCGTTCTCATTTGAGCCGGTCCGATTTCTGGAAGGACTTCTGCCGCTTGAACAAGCCCTTGCGGTAGAAGGGAAACAGTTGCAGGTAGGTTCGAATCTTGAGCCAGCGCCCGTACAGACCCATGGGCTCAAACAGCACAAAGGCCACCAGCACCGCGCCGTAAACCACGGCCTTCAAGCCCGGTGCGTTGCCAATGGCCTCGGGCAAGAAGTCTTTGACCACCGAGATGGCCTGCGGCAGCCCGATCAGGAAGGTGGCGCCCAGGAAGACCCCGTGGATGAAACCCAGCCCCCCGATGACGACCATGAGCAGCAGGTCGATCGATTGGATGATGTTGAACTGGTCGGGTGTGAGAAAGCGGATCTGGTGGGCATACAGGGCCCCGCCGATGCCCGCCAAGGCCGCCGAGATCGCAAAGCTCAGCGTCTTGTAGTAGGCCAGGTGTATGCCCATGCTTTGCGCTGAGATTTCAGAGTCACGGATGGCCACAAACGCCCGGCCCGTGGGCGAGCGCAGCAGGTTCAGGCAAGCCAGCGTGGCCAGCACGGTGACGACCAGACAGACCAGGTAAAACGAGGTGCCGGTGTCGGCCGCCCAGCCCAGCATTTGCGGTGCGCCCACGGTCTTGCCGGTGTTGCCGCCCGTGACACTTTCCCAGCGGGCGAAGATTTCTTCGACGATGAAGCCAAACGACAAGGTGGCAATGCCCAGGTAGATGCCCTTGACCCGCAGCGCTGGCAGCCCCACCACCACCCCGACTGCCGCCGACAGCAAGCCGGCCATGGCCATGGCCAGGGGAAAGGGCCAGCCCATCTGGGTGAGCACCGCCTGGGTGTAGGCGCCCACGCCCAGGAAGGCGGCATGGCCTATGGAAAACAAACCGGTAAAGCCGGCCAGCATCATCAGGCCCAGACCGACCACCGAATAAATCAGGATGAAGGTCAGCTGCGCGAGCAGGTACTCTGATAGCAGCCAGGGCGCTGCCAGCAGCAATAGACCGAGCAGCCCATACCAGAACCGGTGGCCCTCGTGCTTGGCCAGGCGCAGGTCCTGCTCGTAGCCGGTTTTGAAGAGAAAGCGCATCAGACTTTCTTTCCTAGGCGCTCGCCGAACAGGCCGTTGGGCTTGACCATGAGCATGATGAGCACCACCACATAGGCGGCAATGTCTTTGAAGCCTTCGGGCAGGTAAAAGCCGGCCAGCGACTCGACCACGCCGATGATGATGCCGCCCACGATGGCCCCGGGCAAGCTGGTAAAGCCGCCCACCACCGCTGCCGGAAAGGCCTTCAGGCCGATGAAGCCCATGTTGGCGTGCACGAAAGTGATGGGCGCCAGCAGCAGGCCCGCGATGGCCGCCACCACGGCCGCCAGAGCCCACACCAGGCCATTGAGCCGCTTGACGGGGATGCCCATGTAGTAGGCCGCCAGTTGGTTCTGGGACGACGCTTGCATCGCAATGCCCAGCTTGGTGTAACGAAACAGGGCAAACAAGGCCGCGCTGAGCAGGGCTGTGACGACCATCACCACCATTTGTTCGACCGGAACGATCAGGCCGCCGGCCTGCAGCAGCTGGTCTTTGTAGGGCACCGGCAGCACGTGGGTGTCGGTGCCTATGCCGGGCAGCATGGTGATAAGCCCTCGGGCCACATAGGCCACGCCGATGGTCAGCATCACGATGGAAAACGCCGGTTGGCCCAGAATCGGCCGGATGAGTGCACGCTCGACCAGCAGGCCAAACAGCGCCATGCCCGCCATGGCCGACAGCACGGCCAGCCAGAAGGGAAAGCCCAGCACCGTCATGCACACCAGGCCCCCAAAGGCGCCCAGCATCATGAGCTCGCCCTGGGCGAAGCTCACGGTTTCGGTGGCTTTGTAAATCAGCACGAAGCCCAGGGCGATCAGTCCGTAGATGCAGCCCAGAGCAACGCCGCTGATGACCAGCTGGACAAATTGCACGTCTTGAGTCTCCAAGAAAACCCAGGTTTATATCGTCTGTGCCTAGGGTCTGTCTTTAGGGATTGATCCGAACAGGGTAGACCCGCGAACACTTCTCAATGCACGATTTTTTACGGTTGTGCCGGGCCCAGGCTGGCGCGCCTGCGGCGGTCTCAAAACTCCAGGTTGTCGATCAGCCGGGTGCGGCCCAGGCGCGCCGCGCCCAGCACCACCAAGGCCTGATCGGCCAGCTGGCCTTCAGGCGCGAGCAGATCGCTGCGCCGCCGCACCGTCAGATAGTCCGGTTGCCAGCCCTGTGCGGCCAAGGCTTGCTCGGCCCGCTGCTGCAGCGCCGCCAGGGCGCGGGCATCGGCCGCCGCGCGGGCCTGGGCGGCGAGTTGGCGCAGCGCCCGGTGGAGCTCAGCTGCCTGCGCCCGTTCGGCAGCGCTGAGGTAGCCGTTGCGCGAGGACAGGGCCAAGCCGTCGGCGGCGCGCTGGGTCTGGCCGGTCACGATCTCGATCGGCAAAGCGAACTGTCTGACCATCTGGCCGATGATCAGTTGTTGTTGGTAGTCCTTCATGCCAAACAGCGCAACCCCCTGCGCATGGCCCGCAAAAACGGCTTGAAACAGCTTCATCACCACGGTGCACACGCCGGTGAAGAAGCCGGGGCGAAAATGCCCCTCGAGGATGTCGGCCAAGGCGGCATCGGGAAGCACCTTGAAGGTCTGCGGCTGCGGGTACAACTCAGCCTCGCTGGGGGCAAACAGCAGATCGCAACCAGCGACTTGCAGTTGATCGGCGTCGGCTTGCAGCGTGCGCGGGTAGCTGTCAAAGTCTTCGTGCGGCGCAAACTGCAGCCGGTTGACAAAAATGCTGGCCACGGTGATGTCGCCCAGCGTGCGGGCCTGACGCACCAGCTCGAGATGGCCTGGGTGCAAGTTGCCCATAGTGGCCACAAAGGCCGGTCGTTGGCTCGACGCCAAAGCGGCGCGCAATTGGGCAAGGGTGTGAACGGTCTTCATCGTCGGGCTTGCGTGTGGGCGCCTGATCGTTGCGCTGGCGGCCTGCGTGTCTTGGGTTGGGGTGCTGCTTGGCGCTGGCCTTACCAGGCGTGGACGTCGTCGATCGGAAAGCTGCCGTCTTTGACCGCACGCACATAGGCCACCATGGCCTCGCGCACGCTGCCGGCGCCCTCCATGAAGTTGCGCACAAACCGGGGATTTTTGCCCAGGTTGATGCCCAGCATATCGTGCATGACCAGCACCTGCCCTGAGGTGGACCGGCCGGCGCCGATGCCGATGGTGGCGCAGCGCTTGAGCTCGGTCGTGAGCTCGGCCGACAGCCGGGCGGGCACCATTTCCAGCACCATCATGGCAGCGCCGGCCTGCTCGAGCTCGAGCGCGTGGCGCCGCAGTGTGGCCGCCGCTTCATCGCCCTTGCCCTGGACCCGGTAGCCGCCGAGCGCGTGCACGGTTTGCGGCGTCAGGCCCAGATGGGCGCACACCGGAATGCCGCGCTCGACCAGGAAGTGCACGACCTCGGCGGTCCAGCCGCCGCCTTCGAGCTTGACCATGTGCGCACCGGCTTGCATCAGCACCGTGGCGCTGCGCAGGGCCTGCTCGCGTGACTCGTGGTAGCTGCCAAAGGGCAGGTCGCCGATGACCCAGGCCGTCGCCTGGACCCGGCGCAGCCCGCGCACCACGCTCTCGGTGTGGTAGGCCATGGTCTCAAGCGTCACGCCCACCGTGCTGCTCAGTCCCTGGCAGACCATGCCCAGCGAGTCGCCCACCAAGAGGGTCTCGACGCCGGCGGCATCGGCCACCGCGGCAAAGGTGGCGTCATAGGCGGTGAGCATGGTGATCTTTTCACCGCTCAGGTGCATTTCGCGCAGGCGCGGCAGGCTCACCGGCCGGCGCGAGGCCGGCACGCTGGCAGTGGGCAAGGTGCCGTACGGCGAGGCGGGGTTGGTAGATGCGGTGTTCACGTTTTGCAGGGCATCAAGGCAGGGCAGGCGTTTATACACGCGCCAGCGGCGCCCCAGGGCTCACAACCCTGCCTGTGCTAGGGATCTTGGGGCGCACAGCCTGGGCTTTGGGCCGTCAGGCCGGGGTGAAAGCGAGTCGAACGTAAATAGGTGCAAACGCTTCGGCCTGGGTCACATCGATCAGCCCCTCTTTGGCCAATTCGAGCAGCGCCACGAAGGTGACCACCAGCACCGGCATGCCGCGGCTGACATCGAAGAGATTTTCAAACTCGACAAAGCGGCGACCCTGCAGCGTGCGCAGCACGATGCTCATGTGCTCGCGCACGCTGAGCTGCTCGCGGCTGATCACATGGTGCTGCACCAGCTTGGCCCGCTTGACGATGTCGCTCCAGGCCTGGCTCAGATCGAGCGCGCTGACATCGGGAAAACGCGGCTGCAAGGCCTGCTCGACATAGACCTGCGCGCGCACCATGTCGCGGCCGAGCTGCGGCATATCGCTCAGTCGCTGGGCGGCCAGCTTCATCTGCTCGTACTCCAGCAGTCGGCGCACCAACTCGGCCCGCGGATCCTGGGGCTCCTGCCCCTCGGCGCTCTTTTTGGGCGGCAACAGCATGCGCGACTTGATCTCGATCAGCATGGCCGCCATCAGCAGGTATTCGGCCGCCAGCTCCAGATTGGTCGAGCGGATTTCATCGACATAGCTCAGGTACTGCCGGGTGACCGCCGCCATCGGGATGTCGAGGATGTTGAAGTTCTGCTTGCGGATCAGGTAGAGCAGCAGGTCCAGCGGGCCTTCGAAGGCTTCGAGGAAAACCTTCAGGGCGTCGGGCGGGATGTACAGGTCCTGCGGCAGCGCAAACAGCGGCTCTCCGTACAGGCGCGCCAGCGCCACCTGGTCCACCACCTCCGGCATGGGCGCAATGACCGGCGCCTCGTCGTCATCGGCCGCTGCGTAGGCGCTCAGATGCATGGGGAGCAGGGCTTGGCCCTCGGGCAGGTCGGCGTTCAAGGTCGGGCCTATCGCTGGGCGGTTGGGCAGCGCAGATTGCAGCGAGCCAGCCGCGCCTTAGCGGCTGTTGGGGTGACCGCTGGTCTGGTAGACGTAGCCTTTTTGTGCTACCCGGCCCTGCTGCATGTCAGATTGCTCAGTGCGATCGACCGGCTGCTCCCACCAGATCGAGCGCCCCTGGCGCTGCCGCTCCTCCAGGCCGGGCTTGCTGGTCCTGAGTTGGCCGATGAAATCGGTGATGCCGGAGGTGTAGTCGGGGCGGCGGAAAATGGGCATGGCGCGGGCAATCTCGGTAAAACCAGTATTTTAGGCTGGGCCGGGCGGGCCCAGGGACTGTTGGCTGCCCTAGCGGTCAAGCGCTGCAGGTGTGGGGGCCGCGCCCTCGTGGCGAGGGCTGTTAGTGTGGGGGCCGCGCCCTCTCGGCGAGGCGGCGCTTAATGGGTCGCCCGATCGCGCCGAGGGGGCGCTCCCACAAGGGGCGCTCTTACAAAGCCGCGCTCTCACAAGAGCGGCGTCTGTGCTGCCTTAGTGAATCCTCATGCCCGGCTGCGCGCCCGGCCAGGGTTCGAGCACGTAGATGCCCGGCTGGGCTTTTTCATCGGCGTGGCTGGCCGCCAGCACCATGCCTTCGGAGACGCCAAACTTCATTTTGCGCGGCGCCAGATTGGCCACCAGGACGGTGAGCTTGCCCTGCAACTGAGCCGGCTGGTACATGGAGGCGATGCCCGAAAAGACGTTGCGCAGCCGGCCTTCGCCCACATCGAGTGTCAGGCGCAGCAGCTTGGTCGATCCTTCGACGGCCTCGCACTGCACGATGCGTGCGATGCGCAGGTCGATCTTGGCAAAGTCGTCGATTGTGATGACGGGCGCAAGGGCTTCGCCCCCCGGCAGTAAATCGGATTGGGGCAGCAAATCGGCTTGGGGCAGCAAATCGGGACCAGCGT